>JBKPCR010000185.1:0-20716 GCA_046727435.1 bacterium
GGAGATCGCCGACCGCCTCACGTGCATCTTCCTGCGGGACGAGCGCGGCAGGCGGCCCGCCTACGGCGGGACCGAGACGTTCCAGTCCGACCCTCACTGGCGCGATCACCTCTTATTCTACGAGTACTTTCATGGCGACAATGGCGCCGGGCTCGGTGCCAACCACCAGACAGGCTGGACGGGTCTGGTAGGCACGCTTATCCGACTGTTTGGGGCACTGGACGCCCAGCAAATGCTGGAGATCGGCAAAATAGCTGCTTTCGGTCAGACTCCGGCGAAGAGGTGAAGCGGAAGAGGCCATGCCTGACGGACAGCTTACTTTAACAAGCCAGAAGCTCAAGACGCCGCGCGCCGCCGCCCTCGCCGGCATCCTCTTTGCTTTGCTGTTCAGCGGCAGCGTTGTGCTCATCCGACTGTCCATCCCTGCCAACCCGGAGGATGGCGGCGTGTGGCTGAAGGAGAGAGCGGGGACAGTGACTCTGGCGCTGAGTCTACTGCCGTTCGCAGGGATTGCCTTTTTGTGGTTCATCGGCGTCGTACGGGATCGCCTCGGGCATTTGGAGGACCAGTTCTTTTCCACCGTGTTCTTTGGCAGCGGCCTCCTGTTCCTGGCCATGATGTTTGCCTCGGCAGCCCTGGCCGGGGGCACCCTGGCTGCCTACGCCGTAGATTCCGGGAAGCTCCTGGAGAGCGGCCTCTATACGTTCGCCCGGACGGTGATGTACCGCATCACCAACGTCTACGGCATCAAGATGGCCGGGGTGTTCATGATTTCGTTGGGCACCATTTGGGTCCGTACACACGTCATGCCGCGCTGGCTCGCATGGCTCACCTATGCACTGGCCCTGGGGCTGCTGCTCAGCATCAGCTCTAGCCTATGGATGACGCTGATCTTTCCTGGGTGGGTGTGCGTGGTCAGCGTATACATTTTGATTAGGAACCTGCACAATCCAGCTACGAGCCCATAGGGTAGCGCGACTCGTCAATGCCGCCTAGAGGCGGACTCTGAATCTCTCCCAACACTGAGATCCAGGCGCTATCCCTGCTGGCAGCAGCACAAGTCTTCAGGACGCGTCGGCGAATTGCAACGGACCGAAGAGGAGATGGACATGACGCCATGGTTGGGCGTGCTGTTCTTTGTGGGTTGCCTTTCGATCTCGGCATTTGGACAGCCGGTCCAAGGGACTCTTGAGAAGATTAAATCCACTAACACCATCACCATGGGGTACCGCGAGACCTCCCTGCCCTTCTCCTACGTCGGCGATAATCAAAAACCTGTAGGCTACACTGTCGACCTTTGTACACGCGTA
Organism: bacterium; assembly: GCA_046727435.1. Classification (GTDB taxonomy): domain Bacteria; phylum Tectomicrobia; class Entotheonellia; order J063; family CAVPRW01; genus CAVPRW01. Next base: position 1,311 of record JBKPCR010000185.1, read on the forward strand.
GCTGCGGACATCCAGCAACAGTTGAGCTTGAACGATCTGCGCGTCAAATGGACGCCGGTGACCCCAGAGAACCGTATGGCCATGGTTGCGAACGGCACGATCGACCTCGAGTGCGGCAGCACAACGAATACGCTTTCGCGGCAGGAACAGGTCGATTTCAGTCAGATGATTTTTGTGGACGGCGGCAGCTTGCTCGTCAGCATCGCCTCCAACATCAAGAGCCTCTCCGACATCGCCGGCAAGCGTGTCGCCGTGATCCCCGGCACCACCACGGAAAACGTGCTGGCTGAAGCGCTCGAGAAGGCGAACATTGAGGTTGACCTAGTTAGGGTGCGAGAGCACTCCGACGGCATAGCCGCGCTGGAAAACGGCAGCGCCGATGCCTATGCCTCAGACCGGGTGATCCTCATCGGCTTGGCGTTGGCGTCCAAGGACCCGACTAAGCTGGCGCTGGCCGAGCAGTATTTGTCATACGAACCGTATGGCTTGATGCTCCGCCGGGGAGACGCCGATTTTCGCCTCGCAGTCAATCGCGTGCTGTCGCGGCTGTATCGATCCGGGCAAATCTATCCGATCTACGAACGCTGGTTCGGTGCTGTTGACCGCGCCAGTTCTCTCCTCCAAACGATGTATCGCCTAAACGGCCTACCGGAGTAGCTGCGGTAGATGGCAAGAAGCTCGTAAGAAGCGAAGAACCTTGCATCAGTTGCCCTCCCTCGGCGTAGATGACGAACAGGGACTCCATCAGGGCTTCCTGGGCTGTCGCGTGAACAGCATTTGAACAGCTCTGGGCCAGATCGCCGCCGAATTTAAACGCGCCGGCCATGTCCCTGAACAGGGCGGGGATGGTATCTTACTGTATTAACGAGAACAACTTGAAAATGTCGCTCATGGACGTGGCATCGCGAGGGCTTGCCCGTGGTCCCATTCCAGTCGAGCTTGCCGACCAATCATGCCTTTCTGGTCGAGTTCTGCGCCCAGTCCCCAGGGACCCCCATGGCCTGGGGAGGGCCGCGTCGAGCATGTGGTCTCGGGCCAGGCGACGCACGTCCGTGCGCTGATTGATGGCGTAGTATGCTGAGGAGGGAAGCGATGCATCGGCCAATTTGCCGTGACAGACCTACCGTGCTACTTATCGTGCTCCTAGCTGGGGTGTTTGCTGGGACCCCAACCCCGAGCACTGCGGCCTCGGAGCGTGACGCTCAAGCGATAGCCATTCTGAAACGCATGCCGGACTTCCTGTCCCAAGCCCAGCACTTCAGTGTCACCGCTGAGATCGGTTTTGATGTGGTCCAGGCCTCTGGGGAAAAGCTCGAGTTCGGCGAAACCCGTCAGTTCCTCATCCGGCGTCCCGATCGTATGCGAGTCGATATCACCAAGCGCGATGGGAGCACAAGCGGCTTCCGCTTCGACGGCCAGGAGATTGCGGTGTTCAATACCAGGGAACAGGTCTACGCCACGGCCGCCAAGCCTGGCACCCTGGACGAGGCCATCGCCTATTTCATCAACGACCTTGACATGCGTTTCCCCCTGGCCGAGCTCTTCTCCACACGGCTGGCCGAGTCGTTAGCGGCGAAGGTCCGCACCGCGTACAACGTTGGGGCAGAGCGCATTATGGGCGTACCCTGCGAGCACCTGGCTTTACGGGGGGATCAGAACGACATGCAGCTATGGGTTGCACAAGGCGACCAACCGTTGCCGTGCCGACTGGTGATCACTTACAGAGCTGCCGAGGGCCAGCCACAATTTTGGGCGCAGTTCAGTGACTGGAATCTCTCGCCTGATGTCTCTGATGCACAGTTTGCCTTTACGCCACCGGAAGGCGCGACGAGAATTGCATTCGCCGCCCGCAAGCCGGTTCCCACCATAGAGGGAAAGCAGAAAGGAAAGAAAGGAGCACGTCCATGAGACCCACGACTCGGATGCAGGGACTGGCATGGTTTGCGCTCTTCGTGATGTTGGTGTTCACGGTGACGGACATCGAGGCGCGGGGTGGCGGTGGCGGAGGCGGGGGGCGAGGGGGTGGCGGTGGCGGAGGGCGAGGGGGTGGCGGAGGCGGGGGGCGAGGGGGTGGCGGAGGGAGAGCGGGCGGCGGAGGCGAAATCTCACGGAGCGGGGTGGCGAGCAGTGGAACGTTCGGCTCGACGCGTTCCGGCGCTGGCGGTTTGTCCTCAAGTGGCGTCGCTAGCGGCGGCAACATGCAAGCCGATCGCCAGAGCATGCAGGCGAACCGTCAAGCCAGTGCGAGCCAGCTCCAGTCGTCCCGCCAGGCCGGTGCCTCAGAGCGGCAGGGTAGTCGGCAGGCGCAGCAGGAGCAACTGCAATCGACGCGCTCGAACACCGCTAAAGATCTGCAAAGCAGTCGCCAACAAGACAGGACGGCCGCACGCGAGGACTGGCAAAGCCAGGGGACGCAGCGACAGGAAGACCGGCAGAATTATGCCGAGGACGCCCGTCGCCAGCGACAGGACTATGCCGACGATTATTTAGACGACTACCACGGCCGCTACTATCACGGCGGTTATCCGGTCGGGGCCGGCCTCGCGGTCGCTGGCGCGGTGGCAGTGGGCACCGCCATCACCGCCTCGGCCTTCCAGGCATTGTCCTGCCCGATGACTCCCGTAGTCGCCGGCGGGTACACCTATTATCAGTGTGGCTCGACCTGGTATCAGCCCACCTACCAAGGGAGTCAAGTGAACTACGTGGTCGTCAATCCGCCACAATAACTACTTCCGACCTCAGAAAGGAGAGACGCATCATGCGACGTTTTGTGTGGGTCATCGGTCTCGCGGTATGCCTGTGGCCACTACTCTCGGGAGGAGCGACACGCGATGAATTCCTCGTACGAACCACCCAAGATTACGTGGCGATCTGTTCGACGATCCCACATGATCCGTTATATGCGGCGGCCATAGGGTTTTGTCACGGCTATGCCGTCGGGGCCTATCATTATTACTTAGCCGAAGTGGCAGGCCCAAAGGGCACACCCCTCGTCTGCCCGCCCGAGCCACCGCCGTCCCGGGCTGAAATCTTGCCGATGTTCGTCGCTTGGGCTCAGGCAAACCCGCAATACATGGGCGAGCGACCTGTGGACAGCTTATTCAGGTTCCTGTCTGAGAAGTGGCCGTGCCGGCGATAAACCGAGCGCTGGGTAGAGGTCGCGGATGGCGAAACAGACTGACTCGGATGGGTTAAAACAGGGAGGAAGATACCATGAGACATCTGCTAGTCGTGTTGATGGTTCTGGCCATAGGGATCATGGGGGGCTGCGCCGGCATGACTGAGACGCAGCAACGGACACTCACCGGCGGGACGGCAGGGGCAGCTGGAGGGGCAATCATCGGAGCGATCGCCGGCAATGCTGGCCTGGGGGCGGCGATCGGCGCCGGGGCGGGCCTCGCGGGAGGCTACCTCTACGGGAAGCACGAGGAGTCGAAGCAAGCTGCCTACCAGCAGGGTGTCACTGATGGAGCCCGCCAAAGCCAGCCATCCAGCGGCAGCCGGTGATGTGGGGAGTGTGGGCAGAGCCGAGCTGATCCATGTTGTTCCGCACACCATTGCGGGTGCGTTGCCGGCAATGCAGAGGCAGCGGGTGACTGCTGGTCCCATCCGCGACCACCGCCGCGTATAGGGAGGGTTGGCAGGAAGGAGCGTTATGCTTATCGGGTGGATGATGCGGAGGCGACTGCTATACTTGCTGGTGGGTCCGCTGTTGGCGGGGGGATGGCTCCAAGCGGGAGAGATGCGCAAGCCAGTTGGCAGGCTGGTGCTCACGCTCAGCGCAACGGTCGCGCCGGGGGGCGGTATGGGACCGACCATGGGCGAAGGGCGACTGACCTTACTGGACGGCACCGCCCATGCGTTTAGCGTGAACGGCCTGAACCTCCAGGGGCGCACGGGGAGCTCGATCGACTTGGAGGCCAAGGGCGAAGTTTACAACTTGCAGCGACTGGGGGACTTTGCCGGAACCTACCGGCGCGCCATCGGTGTGGTTGATCCCGAGCGTCCCACCAACACCCTCATCCTCGAGAATGAGCAGGGAGTGCACATCGCTGTGACCGTTACCGTGGCTATAGAGCAAACTGACGTTCGCATTCTGCCATCAGAGGCAGGCGTCACCGTCAAGCTGCGGGAATAATGCCATATCGCCCCAGGCGCTGGGACAGGCGCGGCAACGAATCGAGCAGGAGGAGCTCGGAGGTCCATATCTGGGAGGACGGGCCGGACGTGCTGTACGTCGCGATGAACATGTACTGGGAGGCGCTCGCGTTCGAGCTGCCGTCGCCGCCACCGGGTCAGCGCTGGCACGTCTGTGTCAATACGGCGATGGCACCGCCCGAGGATATCTGGGAGCCTGGCCAGGAGCCGCCCCTCCCCGAGCAGCAGGAGTTGCTACTAGGGGGCCGGGCGATCCTCGTCCTGGTGGCGCGATGAGACGGCGAACGGCCCATCCCTGCGGCAAAGAGTGGAGGGTAAATCAATGTGACGAGAGCTCCTCCAGGAGGGCCTTGGCCTCTTGCAGATCGTGGGTATCAAAGCCCTCGGTGAACCAGCCATAGACCTCTGCGAGCAACTGCCGGGCAGCCTCGTGCTTGCCCTGACGCTGCCAGAGCCGACTCAGGCTTATGGCCGCGCGCAGCTCCAACGCCTTCGCCTGCTGGCGGCGGGCCACGTCCATGGCCCTCTGGAAACAGACTTCCGCCTGGGGAACATCCGGGTTCGGGAGTTGAAGCTGCAAGGCCCCCGTGAGACGAGACAACTCAGCCTCCCACCAGCGTTCTTCGGTCGTGGCCAGTAGCGTCAGAGCCTCCGCCAGGACGGTCAGCCCAGTCTCTGGCCGCGCTGCCTGGCTGAAGGCCTCCGCCAACAGGCTGAGATAATAAGGTTGTCCCATCTTGATTCCCATGTCTTGATGCACTGCCAGGCCCTGTTGGATGTGGTGCACGCCGGTGGCAGCATCTCCCTCCATCGCCACCGCCCACCCCAGGAGGATGCGCCCCTGCCCAGCGCGGTGCGTCAGTCCTTGCGCGGAGGCGAAGGTCATCAATGCGTCGGCACGGGCATGGGTGGCTGCGGTCTCCCGGAGGCACTGGGAAAGCATCGCAAGAATATATTCCGCATACGCGATACTCGGGGCATGCTCGGTTTGCCGGGCCAGGGCCAGGGCGTCCTGGCTGCGTTGCCGGGCCTGATCCGCATAGCCCAAGGCCCACAGGGCTCGCACCAGCCAGACGAGGTTGGCAATCCCGGGGTAGAGCCCACCGGCAAAAATGGAGGTGGAGGGCGGCTGCGCAGCGGAGAGCTCGAGGCTCTGCTCGAAGTGGGTCCTGGCAGTGATGAGATCACCACGATAAAGGGCGACAACCCCCACCGCCGTATGCCCCTCGCACACCAGGACCGGATCGGGCTGGCAGGGCGCCAGATCCAAGAGCTGCTGGCCGAATGTATGAGCCAGGCCTAACCGCCCCTGGGTGGCATGAAACATCGCCAAGCCCGAGAGCATCCCGAAGCGGTGGGGTGTTGCTCCGAGCTGTTGGCAGAGCACATGGGCCCGGCTGTACGCCTGTCCTGCCTCTGGAGCCCCCATGCCCTTCGTTGCCATCAACAGCTCCCCCAGGGTGAGCTGCAGAGTCAGCTCCTGCTGGATGCGCTCTGGATTGTCTGGTAGCGTCGCCAGGAGTGCCAACCCGGTGTGGAGGGCCGCAATCGCTTCATGGTGCGCATTGCGCCGCGCCGCCCTGTCCGCCACTTGCTGCCAATAGTGCACGGCGGGTTGGATTTCCCCACAACGTTCGAAGTGGACGGCAAGCTGGGCCGCGATCTCTGCGCCTTGTGCACCATAGCCTGCCCGCAGCCGGGTGCCAATGCGCCGGTGGAGTTCCTCCCGCCGGGTGCTCCCTAACTCGTCGTACAGCACCTGTCGGTAGAGCGCGTGCTGAAACCGGTAGCTTCCCCCGCGCGTCCCATCGGGCCAGGCTGTCACCCCAGTGTCTTCGATGAAGTGGTGTTGCGCGGCCAAGGTGTCACATACCGTCTGCACGTCCTTGATGGTATCCTGGACTCCTGCCGTCACTGCACTAGCGGCAAACGCCTCGCCGACCACGCTGGCTGCTTCCAGAACCTGCCGGGCCTCGGGTGTGAGCTCCTCGATTCGCCGCGTCAGTAATTGCCGAAGCCCCTCTGGTACCCTCGCTACCTCGGCCGCTGCCCCCTCGCGCAGCGTCCACAGGCCCTCGCGCTGGACTATCAGGCCATGTTGCACCAGATGCTCAACCACGTTCACCATGAACAGCGCATTGCCATCCGTACGCCGGTGGACGAATGCCGCCAGGTCTGGCGCCACCAGCCCGCCACAGCGCCCAGCCACATAGGCCGAGACATCCGTGGCGGGGAGGAACTCGAGGTGCAGCTCCAAGGCCTGCCCCCGCCCACACAGCTCTTGCACCGTGCGCCGCAGGGGATGCGCCCGCAGCATCGCGTCCACCGGGCGATACGTCCCCAGCACCAGCAGCTGCGCGGGCTCGAGTTGGTGCCCCAGGTAGGCCAGCGCGTCCACAGTAGAGCTGTCACTCCAGTGCAAATCTTCAAGCACCAGCACCAGCGGTGTGTCGGCCGCCAGCATCACGAGCGCGTGGCCGAGCTCTCGCAACATGCGGGCGGGAGTCGCCCCGTGTACCTGGCGCTGCAACCGCTCCAGCTCAGTGTCGGATACCAGTCCGGGGAATTGCGCCAGCCACATCGGCGCGCGGCGCCGCAACACGGCGATTAGCGGCGCCCCATGGAGCCCATGTCCGAACCGCTCCAGGGCCCCTAATAGCGCCAGGTACGGCTCTCCCATGCCATAGTGCTCGACGCACTGACCCCGCGTGATCCGCGCGCCGCCCCCGGCCGTGAGACGGTCCAGAAAGAGGTCGACCACCGTCGTCTTCCCCACCCCCACCTCCCCACTCACGAAGCCGATCTGGGGATGACCGCTGGCGGCACGCTGGAACCACTGCTCCAGGATCGCGATTTCGCGCTGGCGTCCCACCAGTGGTCCGGGCTTCAGCGGCGGGGGCTGCCCTGGCTCGCCCCCCACGAGAAAGCGATAGCCCTCTTGTCCGACCGTCTCCACATAGTGCGGTGTGGTCGCCGAATCGCCTAGTGCCGCCCGAATCTCCCGGATACTCACGCGTAGCACGATGTCGGTGACGTGGGTCCCGGCCCACACCTGCTGTCGCAGCTCGGCCTTCGTCAGCAGACGGCCGGGATGCTCGACCAGATATTGCAGCACTGCCACCGAGCGGGGACGTAGGGCAATGGGCTGCTCCCCGCGCCACAAGCGGCCGTGCGTCACATCGAGACAGAATGGTCCAAAAGTGAGGTGGTGTGGGGACTCCATCAGGGCTTCCTCGAGGTCAGCTTGAACAGCATTTGAACAGCTCGAGGCCAGAACTCTGCCGAATTTAAACGCGCTGGCCATGGTCCTGAACAGGCAGACAATTGTATCTTACTGTAACATACAGGTGCAACATGAAACGATCGCACATGGAGGTGGCCTCGCGAGGACGTGCCCATGGACCCATCTCAGCCGACGCTGCCGACCAATCATGCTTTCCTGGTGCAGCTCCGAGCCCAGTCCCCAGAGAACCCCATGGCGTGGGAGGGCCGCGTCGAGCATGTGGTCTCGGGACAGGTGACGCACTTCCACGCCCTGGAGGAGTTGCTCACCTTCATGCAGAATGTGCTAGATGGCGTGAAGCGGCTATCGGACCGGCGGTAAACACGGTCGACTCCCTGCTTCGAAAGCGCAACACGAAAGGAGGCATGATCCCAAAACACCCGAAAGAGACGAGCCAGTCGAGGGTTCCACCAGTCGCTGCGCGAGGCATAGCCGCCCTAGGGTAGACGGCCTTCCCCGCAGAGTCGGCCGAAGCGATTGACCATACCCCTGGGATCCAAGGAGAGGCTGGCTATGATCTGCTCTCTCTTTGGGCTGGGATGCGTCATGAGTATTCAACACCAAAGTAACAGCAACGTAACACTAAAGTAACACCAGAATATTGCGCCTCCAGACGAAAGTCGTTAACGTGGAGCACTCGAGATGTTTCATGAAGATTGTCTGACATAAGGGGGGACGATAGAGCGACCAAACTCTGTCAGTTCAAGACCTCGCCTGGGCAAGTGGGAAGAGGGCTCTGCATGGCAATGTGGCCGACCGGGTAGTGACGATCAGGCGCTGAAGCGAACGTGGTGTACACCTCAACAACGCAGAGGAGAGAGAGTATGACGCGCAACACTGGAATCGGCTTGATGATCTGCGCTCTCGTCTTCGTGGCCCTCGCGGGACCAGGGTACGCGGCGGAGGCCACCGTCCAAGCCAATGCCGAGGTCAAAGGCGAAGGGCGATTCTACCGGGCCACCGAGAATCTGATCGTGTTCTCGGGCTTTTTTCAGGGGGCCATCAATGTGACCAATCAGAAAGGCGACTTGACGGTCAATGCGGCCAGCCTGACCTGCCCGGGGACCATAGACGTGAACACGACCACCAAGACGACCGAAGGCGAAGGCCGCTGTCTCTTTCTGACGCAGGATGGCACGCACGCCTATGGGCGCTGGACGTGCACCGGCAAAGCGGGTGAAGGTTGTGCGGGAACCTTCAAAGTGCTCGGGGGCACCGGGAGGTTCAACAATGCCTCGGGCCAGGGGGATTTTACGATGACCAGTACGCTCACTGAATTGACGATCACCATCCCGCAAGGCGGCGTCACGGCGAATTTCACTGGCAAGCTAGTGTGGCCAGAGCTGAAGCTCACCACGAAGTAGGGCCCGCCCGTCCGTCATGCAGGTCCCCCAGAGCGCGGAGGCCCTGGTACGCACGGCCTCCGCTTCAGCCTGGCTCTGGACACCATCGACCGGGTACGCTAGTTTCGCAACTAGGGTGCCCACGTCTGGGAAGCGCTGCGCAACCAACAGAGGCCGCTCGCCGGCCAACAATGTCCTGAATCTCTGGTTCGATCCCCTCGTGCAGCAAGCTGTCATGCAGAAGCACCTCGATTGGCTCGGTCTGGTCGAAGAGGAACCCGATGCGGGCCTGGGCAACGGGGGACTCGGGCGCCTGGCGGACCTCGGATCCTATATCGAGGCGGACCAGCGGCTGTGTGCGTTGTACGCCGACCCGGAGGGGTGGGCGCGCTAGGCTATCCTGAATGTGGCTGGATCCGGAAAATTCTCCAGCGACCGTACCATCGCCGAGTATGCGGCCGACATCTGGAAGGTGGAACCATGCCCGGTGCCGTAGAACGGCGGGCACTCGTCAAAGAAAGGACTGCGATCCATGGCGAGTTCTCCGTTCGCAGGCAAGCCAGGCCCAAAGAGATGTTGATCGACCTGGACGCCATCCGTGCCGCTGGCCTCAAGCTAGGCGTGGATCCGCGTGGCGGCGCGGCCAGGCCCTACTGAGAGCCGATCAATGCCATCGACCACCTGGACATCGCTGTTGTCAATCCGACGATAGATCCGACCTTCGCGTTCATGACGGGGGTCTTAGCCATTAAGGATTTTACAACTAGTTGAAAATAAAAGATGTGTATCTGTGATTTGCGAGAAAAAGCATGACATGGAGTGCACTCCCAACTAGATACACAAGAATGGCAACCGTATCGTTGGACAGTCGGGGGGGGGTGCCGCAGTAACACTGGGAACATGCAAAGCTTCGCTGCCTAACGCGGGTCTATTCGTCGCCGAGAGAGCGCGGATGGTGACTCGCCGTCATGACAAGTTTGAGGAGCAAAGGAGAAAGCAGTGAGCACAACACAAACGACGAGCTTTTCTGGCGAGCGAGCCATGTTTGAGAAGCACCAGCGGTACCAGCGCCTCGTTGCGACGGCGAAACGCCTCGAACGGATGATTACCGCGGTCGCGCACCCGTGCGACCAGAGCTCGCTGGAGGGCGCGGTCAAAGCGGCAGAGATGGGGCTCATCAGGCCCATCCTGATCGGTCCGCAGGCGAAAATGGCCAGAGTCGCGCAGGAGTGTCAGTTGGACATCTCGCCTTATGAGTGCGTTGACGTCCCGCACAGCCATGCGGCGGCCGCCAAGGCCGTCGAGATGGTGCGTGAAGGGAGGGCCGAGGCGCTGATGAAGGGGAGCCTCCACACCGACGAGCTGATGGGCGCCGTGGTGCAGCGCGAGACGGGGCTGCGCACCAAGCGGCGCATCAGCCATTGCTTCGTCATGGATGTGCCGGCCCTCGACCAGGCCCTCATCATCACCGATGCGGCGGTTAACATCTTCCCGACCCTCCAGGACAAGGTGGACATCATCCAGAACGCCATCGATTTCGCCCATGCGCTTGGCCGCACGTCACCGAAGGTGGCGATACTGTCGGCGATGGAAACGGTCAACCCCAGTGTCCCCTCCACGATCGAGGCGGCCGCGCTATGCAAGATGGCCGACCGCGGGCAAATCACGGGCGGGATCCTCGATGGCCCGTTGGCGCTCGACAACGCGATCGACCTCACCGCGGCGCAGATCAAGAAGATCGATTCGCCCGTGGCCGGGCAGGCCGACATCCTCGTGGTGCCGGATCTCGAGGCCGGCAACATGCTCGCCAAGAGCCTCACGTTCATGGCGAGCGCCGACGCGGCGGGGATCGTGCTCGGGGCCCGGGTGCCGATTATCCTCACCAGCCGGGCGGACTCGCTGATCGCGCGCCTCGCCTCCTGCGCCGTGGCGGCGCTGGTCGCGGCGGCGCGACGCCAGGATGCATCCAAGGTAATCGCCTGATCCTGCGTCTTGGTGCGAGGGATAAGACAGAGCAAGGGAGGGGCTATGACTGACACGATCCTTGTCCTGAACGCCGGCTCGTCCAGCATCAAATTCTCGCTGTTCGCGGAGGCCGGCGGCGAGCCGGCGGTTGTGGCACATGGCCAGATCGAAGGCATCGACACGAGCCCCCATTTCATCGCCAAGGACGCTGCTGGCCGGACGGCAGGCGAGCAGCGCTGGGCGCAGGGCACCCAGCTCGGGCACGACGGCGCCGTCGCCCATATCGGGGACTGGCTGCAAGCGACCTATGCCGCCCAGCACCAGTTGGCCGCCGTCGGACATCGTGTGGTGCACGGCGGCGTCGACTACTCGGCGCCGGTGCGCATCGATCGTGATGTGGTGGCGAAGCTCGAGAAACTGATTCCCCTGGCGCCGCTGCACCAGCCGCATAACCTGGCGCCGATCCGGAGCCTGCTGGAGCGCATGCCGCAGCTGCCGCAGATCGCGTGCTTCGATACCGCCTTCCACCGCAGCAATCCACCGTTGGCGCAGATGTTCGCGCTGCCCTCGGAGCTGACCGAATCTGGTGTCCGGCGTTACGGCTTCCATGGGATTTCATACGAGTACATCGCCTCGGTGCTGCCGCAGTTCGACGGACGCGCGGCGCGGGGCAAGACGGTCGTCCTCCACCTCGGCAACGGCGCCAGCATGTGCGCGCTCCAGGCCGGCGCGAGCGTCGCGAGTACGATGGGGTTCACCGCCCTCGACGGGCTGCCAATGGGCACACGCTGCGGCGCCATCGACCCCGGCGTGCTGCTCTACCTCATGGACGCATGCAGGATGGACGCGCGCGCCATCGAGACGCTGCTCTATCACCAGTCGGGGCTGCTCGGCGTGTCAGGCATCTCCAGCGACATGCGCACGCTCCTAGCCTCGAGCGACCCCCGGGCCAGGCTCGCCATCGACCTCTATTGCTATCGCATTCAGCGCGAGCTCGGCTCGCTCGCCGCTGCCCTCGGCGGGCTGGACGCGGTCGTGTTCACCGGCGGCATTGGCGAAAACGCGGTCGCCATCCGCGAACGGGTGTGCCGCGACGCGGCCTGGCTCGGTGTTGAGCTGGACCCAGCTGCGAATGTTGCGGGCGGCCCCCGCCTAAGTACGCCCGGGGCCAGGGCCTCGGCGTGGGCGATTCCGACCAACGAGGAACTGATGATCGCCCTGCACACCCACCGGCTGCTCTCTTGAGTGTAGGCACCCACCCTCTAAGGAAGGGAGACAAGACATGGCATTAGCACAAGCGCCTTCCGAGACCCAGATGGCCAGCAGTCCATGGCGCGGATTCGCGCCGGGAACCTGGCAGAGCCGCGTCAACGTCCGCGACTTCATTCAGCGCAACTACACCCCGTATGAGGGGGACGGCGAGTTCCTGCAGGGCAGCACCGAGCGCACGCAGGGCCTATGGCAGAAGCTGCTGCCCCTGCTCGCGCAGGAGCGCGAGCAGGGAGTACTCGACGTGTCGCAGGTGCCTTCGGGCATCCTCGCGCACGGACCCGGTTACATCGACAAGGAGCGCGAGATCATCGTCGGCCTGCAGACCGACGCGCCTCTCAAGCGCGCCATCATGCCCTTCGGCGGCTGGCGCGTGGTCGCAGCGAGTCTCCAGGCCTACGGCTACGAACCGGATCCGCAGGTCGCCGAGATCTTCACCAAGTACCGCAAGACCCACAACGACGGCGTCTTCGATGCCTACACGCCCGAGATCAGGAAGGCCCGTTCCTCGCACGTGATCACTGGCCTGCCGGATGCCTACGGCCGCGGCCGCATCATCGGCGACTACCGCCGCGTGGCGCTCTACGGCGTGGACTTTCTCATCACCGACAAGGCGCGCGAGAAGCAGGAGCTGGATGACCGACACTCGACGGAGGAGACCATTCGGCTGCGCGAGGAGTTGTCTGAGCAGGTCCGGTCGCTGCAGGAGCTGCAGGAAATGGCCTCCCGTTACGGCTGCGATATCTCCGGTCCGGCCCGGAACGCCCGCGAAGCCGTGCAGTGGACCTACTTCGGCTATCTCGCGGCCATCAAGCAGCAGAACGGCGCGGCGATGTCGGCAGGACGCTTGTCCACGTTCTGGGACATCTACTTCGAGCGCGATTTGCGCGAAGGCACGCTGACGGAGTCCCAGGCCCAGGAAATCATCGACGACCTGGTGATCAAGTGGCGCCTCGTGCGCTTCCTGCGCGCGCCCGAGTACAACCAGCTCTTCTCCGGCGACCCGGTATGGGTGACCGAGGTGGTGGGAGGGATGGGTGACGACGGGTGCACGCTGCAGACCGCAGAGAGCAGCGCCACGGATGCTGGGCAGCCACTCACAGATACTGCGCTCGCACCACCAGCCAGCGCTCACCACGTTTCTCGAACACCCACAGGCGATCCCGATGGATGGACGGCCTGCCCGCCATGAGCAGCGTCATGGTGCCGCTGACCTGGACCTGCAGGGGGCTCACCGTCCTCAGTTGGACATTCTGCGCACTGTAGCCCACGTTACTGGCGATGATCGGCTCGAGGGCCTGACCAAACTCGCGCTTATTGAGGATGCGTGGGGCGTTTCCAGAGGGTCCTGTCGCCTCCGGCGCGGCAGACTCGATCTGGGCATCGTCCGCGAAAACGTCCATCACGCCATCCCAATCCTGACGGCCATAGGCCCGCACGAGGACTTCAAACGCTTGGGCCACCGCCTGCTCGTCCGGCCCTTGAGGCGGCACGCGATACTGGGCGGCAGGTCGTTGCGGGCTGACGACGCAACTGACGAGGCATACGCCGCCCAGCGCGAGCGTGCCGAGCGTCAACACGGCGAACGTGAGTTTCATGGCGCCCTTCCTCCAGTAGCCCTGCGATCCGTGACCATGGCGCTGAGCCCGCAGCCGCCGTCTGGGGCATGGGCGCGAGTCTAGCGCGGGATGGCGAGCGTGTCAACGAGATTGGGTATGATCGAGGGGCCCGCGAGGCTGTGGGTCCCGAAAACTCATCGCCACGAGAAACCGGCAGATGAGCGCACATGTCATCACGCTGCTCGCCGCTCATAGTAATGATGCAGCCCACCCACGTCTGGGACTTCCCGGATCCGCCCAAGCTCCGGCCGTTGGACCGGCGCACCACGTGTGCACGGCAATCGGCACGGTTCCCAGGTAGGGCGCGTGATGTGCTCGCGCCCCTACAGGTAACGACGCGCACAGGGATGACTTACCGTAAATTTTCCGGCGCGTGCTCCTGGAGGACCACAACGGTGGCCGGCCATTCAGCGCGCCGACTGCGCGTCGCGTTCCGCCTGCGCCTGTCCGGCGTTCGGGTTGGCCGCCACCCAGCCCATGAAGATCTGATAGCCCAGCGTCAGCAGGGTGGCACCGACGAACATCCCCAGGATGCCAGCGGCCGCCATGCCGCCCAGCGCGCCGAGCAGAATCACCGGCATCGGTGCATCGACCCCCCTGCCCAACATCAGCGGCTTCAGCACGTTGTCCGCCAGGCCCGACACGAACAACACGACGCTGTAGGCAATCGCCGCCGCCGTGCTGTAATCGCCACTCGACCAGAGGTAGCCGATGGCGGGCAACGTCACGATCAGCGCCGGAACCTGGGCGATGCCGAGGACCAGCACGATCCCCGCCAGCACACCCGCCCACGGCACCCCGGCGACCAGCAGGGCCATGCCGACGATGATGGCCTGGATCAAGGCCACCCCGATAACCCCTAGGGCGACGGCACGAATGGTCGCCGTGGACAGGCTGGCAAATTCGCTGCCGCGGGCGTTGCCGACGATGCGCTCGAAGATCGCCCGGCTCGCGCGACTGCCCGACTGCCCGAAGGCCATGATGAAGCCGGCAATGATGAAGGACGCCATGAACTGCAACAATCCACTACCGATGCTGGCGACGAAGCCCAGGGCTGTTTTCGCCAGTTCGCCAATCTTTGGCTGCAGGCTCTGCACCAGCGCCGGCAGGTCCGCATGGGCCTTCGACCACACGTCGTAGATCTGCTTGCCGACGACCGGCCATGCCTCGACACCGGGACGCGGGGCTGGAATCTTCAGCGAGTTGTTCTGCACGTCGTTGACCAGTTGATGCACCGAATCGCCAAGCGAACTCATCAGCATCGCCGTCGGCGCGACGATCAGCAAGACGCCAACGACGACCAGCAGGGTTGCGGCGAGTCCTTGCTTGCCCCCAATCTTGCGGGCGAGGGCTTGGTGGAGCGGATAGATCGTGACGGCCAGGATCAGCGCCCAGACCATCAGGGTCAGGAACGGGGAAAAGATCTGGTAGCAAAGCATGGCCATGACGAGGATCAGGCCGGCACGGATCAAGACATCCATCAACGAGGACGCCACCCGCTGTTCAAGTGCTTGCTCAAGCTGGGAGGATCTGTTCATGGGGCATCTCCAGTAGTCCAGGCGGCATGTCTTCCCCCTAGATCGTCGATCATGTTGGAGGCTCTGTCAGACGATCATGCCCCCATTCGAGCTGATCGTCTGGCCGGCCAGATGATTATAGCAACCTGCCATCGAAACTCGGCAAACCTGCCATCGACACCATTGTTCGACCCGAATACGTATCCTCCGGCAGCGCTGGAGGTAATAGGGGTTCCCGTAGCAAGCGTACAGGAAACAACGATCCGTAGGCTAACGGTCAAAATCGTCGAGGAAAACGAGGCTCTTCACCCACGCCTATCGTGGAAGAAATCACGTAAATTTCCAGACAGTTAACGATGAATTTTTCTGGTAGAAGAGGTTTCTTTCCACGACCGGTTTTTTCACCTGCGGGTTGCGGCTTTAGATCGAAAACTGTCAAGAGAGTATCAACAACATCAATCGATTGCAGAGGATCGACGCTGTTTGTTCCAATACTACGGGAATCCCCAGGACGCTTACCGTACATGTTCCGCCGGCTGCTCCTGGAACCCCAAGTCCTCTTCGACGAAGCGCATGATCGCCTCCAGGAGCGCTTCGCGTGGATACGCATTGTGGGTCACCAACACCGAAGCGATCGTCGAGTGCGTGCGCGCGAACGGCACGACGACCGCCCAATGGTCGGCGTTCAGGTAGCCGAGCAGCGTGCCGCCCGGCACCACCTGATCGTAAAAGATGACCTGGCTGTCGTTCCGCGCGTCCATGCGGCTGAGCTGGTTGTAGCTTGACTTGAGGATCCACGAGATGCGATCCGGCTGCGGGTACGCCACCAGCGAGTAGAAAGGCACCTCACGGGGGAGCGCATGCGCCGCCAGCCAGGCCTTGCGCGTCCCGGGCCGCAGGCTTTCCACCGCACCCCCGTCTCCGGCGCCGCAGGTGGCCTTGGGGAAGTGGCGCAGCAGATTGGCCTGGTATTGCTCGGCATCGTTGGCGAGCGCCGAGCCGCCCACCGCGCCAGCCGCCGTCACCACCGCTGCCACACGGCTGCGCAGTTCGGGGAAGGCCACCAGGGCCTCCAAGATATCCGGGGCCCCCTTGGAATAGCCGATCAGGACGAGGCGCGGCGCTCCCGCCTCCTGCGGCATCGCCAGGATCGCGTCGCGGAGCTGGCGGGCGTTGTGCTGCGAGCTGGAGAGTGCGTCGACCGGGATCATGATCTGGTCGTACGCATACTGGCGGACGTGCGCGGCGGCGGTGCCTGGCGCCTCCAACCACGGCGCAATGCAGTCGTAGCCGACGCCCGGAACCACCGCCGCCACCAGGCGCCAGCTCGACGGCCCTAACGCCACCGGCCTGCCGGTGCCAGCGGGCTCGGCCCCGACGCGTGTCAGGGCCTCATCGCAGGGTCGGTAGTCCGGGATATCCCTGGCACGCGCCTCCAGCACGGCGCAGAAGATCTCGCGGAAGCGCGCTCGCTGGTCTTGAATACCCGCGTATGGGGCAGGCACGAGGACGAGCGGTGGGGTGTCGGCCGAGTACGGCATGAGCGGCTTGGCGGCACAGGCGCCGAGTAGGATGCACGCCAACACGGCGACCGACAGGCGAACGACGCGGATCGCCGCTCGGGCCAGGGGCTGGTGAGGCACGAGCGTGGTCGTTAATTGGCCCACGTGGCTTCCACGCATGGTCATGTCCTCATCGCGACGTGGGGGGTAGTGTGATACAGGTCATGCGGTGGCCCTCGTGAGGTTGTATGCGCAAATGCAGTACCTGATCGCACCCATGTGATGCTCCACGTTCTTCGTGATCGCTTGGTGCTGCGGGACTGGAATCACCCCTCTAGAGCCTTCATCTCCGAAGATGACCAATGTTCTTGAATTGCTGTGCGTCACACGCCGGACACGCATGTCGCACAGCCATAGGTGTCTACTGGCCTCCCCGGGATTGGTTGGTGGTTCTCTCCAACCATACCATGGGATACGGGAGCAGCTGTCCCACCTCATGAGGCACGGCAAGGCCTTGGGGTACCGGCCGTGACGCCTGAGGCACCAGGTTCCGCGGGTCTCCCCACGGAAAGTACTGAATGGCTTCCAGGGGCACGTGCTGCTCCCTCATCATCAGCACGACGCGGATGCCGTCGGTGTAGTAGGGATCGCCCGTATAGTTGAACCGCGGGGCGGAGATCGGTGCCTGTCCCACGCCGGTGACCCAGCCAATCTTGACCACCCCGCCCGAGAGCAGGAGGTCTTGCACGAGGTAGTACCGCGTCTCGTCCACCTCGGGGTCGATCTGGTGCGTGACGACGGTCTTGGACGAGAGCCGGACCCCGATGTCGCGGCTGATCTGCCCGATCCAGACGTCTAGCCCCTGATAGCGCAGCGGCGTGAGCCAGACCCGCAGATGGTTGCGCTCGTCCACGGTCGCCCGGGCCTTCTGCAGGGCGACGTCCTGCGGCCGTCCGAAGACGAACAGCGGCGATATCGGAGACGTCCGGTAGCGCCCCCGGAACAGCGACGAGGCGATCGTGCGCCAGACCGAGCGGCGGGAGAGCATCTCCGTCGGATCCCACCCCCGGCGCACGAAGGGAATGAACGCCCGGCGACCGGACCCGATGATCACGATGTTGAGGGGATCCCCCGGCGTCTTGAGGTCCGGCCCGTGGGTGCAGCACGGCAGCTCTTCCAGCGCGCGCCGCAGTCCCTCGTCGTCCACGTCCTGGACGCCGACCTGCTCCCGCAACGCCGCGAGGGCGCGCTGCTGATGCCCCAGCTGGACCCCGGGGACGTCGGCGACCCACTCGAACTGCAGGACGCGCTGGGGGTGGACCAGCAGCACGCCGAGGTACTTCACGCCTTCGTCGAGCTTCGTGTAGACGAAGCCTTCCACCGTCGCGCGGGGGGGGATGAAGGTGGGCATCTTGTGCGCGTCGAAGTGGCGGGCCATGCGGGTGTTGGCGTCGCCGCCGAAGGTGAGACGGCTCTTCCAGGCCGCCTCCTGGGGCGAGAAGTAGGTCGGAGCGAGCGCCGCCGGCAAGACGAAGTAGACCTGATCCTCCCCGTTCTCGATGCGTACCCACACGGGCTGGATCCCGTTCTCCACCAGGGGGATGCCGAACGCCGCCGCGCTCTCCTCGGCGCTGAGGACGACGGCGCTGACCTGCACCGCGCCCTGGCGCTGGGTCACCACCCGTTCACGGAACGGGACCTGCTCGAGCGGGGTGGGCTGGAAGGTGGCACACGCCGGCAGCAGCCCCACCAGGAGGAGCAGCCAACAGGCGGGGTTGCAATGTACTGGGGGCAGGTAATTGACGCCAGCGACACGCCGGAAGATCCTCATGAGCTGTCGACCTCCATCATCGCGATGGCTCACCTTGGTGGGTGTGATCACGGACGAGTGCTGCGGCTAACGGCGGTCGACTGTCGAACGGTTCGTGCGACCCCACACCGAGCCGCATGATACACCCTAATGCGGCGGATACGGGAACGTCGAGCAGCTTTAAACGGTCTTCCGTGAGGTCGTAGATCGAGCCGGCAGCGGGCGTCGGAGCGCTCGGGACAAACACCGTTGTCATGCCAGATAGTCCTCTCCTAACGGCGGAGGGCTTAACCAACAGAGTCAAGACATCCAGAGACGAGGCGGGTTCATGGTCTGACAAATACGACCTAATGTCGCTTTGGTGGAGTATAACCGACATCTAGGGGCCGGAGACGACCGCGGTCAGCCGCCACACCACACGCGTTCCTCCATTCTCACCAAGCGTCCGCAGCCGGCGATGTTCTCAGGCAGGATGCCGTAGTTCTCAGGTCCGCGCCTCGCATCATTTGCACCACATATGCGCAGAAACCGGCGCCGTTCCCAGGTCTGGCGCTTCATGTTCTCGCACACCTACAGCTACACCTAGCCCCGCTTGGCCAGCAGCCGCGACAGCGGCATGAGAACCAGCAAGCTGACGATCGCGACGACGACCACCATGACGACCACTTTCGGTTCACTAAAACTTTGACTGCCCACCACGAGCGCGGCGGCAATGTTGCGTTGCGCGGTGCCCAGGGCCAAGACCCGCCGCGTGTCCATGCCTGGTCCGCCGAGCAACCACCCTATGCCAAAACCCACGGCAATGAAGAGGAGACCGGCGAGGATGCCGTGCGTGCCGAACACGGCCAGCACGTTGTTGATGTTCGCCGCGGTGATCAGCAACACCAGCAGAATGAGGCTCAGGTTGGAGACCCGATCGAGCACGGGTTTCGTGCGCGCG
>JBKPCR010000186.1:0-12137 GCA_046727435.1 bacterium
TGAGTCCATCGGCCAGCTAGAGCCCACGACCCCTGCATGCCGTTTTCGTTGGGCCGGTTGCTCTTGCTTGTGGAGGAGGACTATAATGGCTAAGTCACACGATCGGCATGGAGTGACGGCGAGGTTCTGGGCGATTTCCCCAGATGGCATGAAAGGAGCGTAGACACACATGAGTCTACCAGAGCGAATGAAGTTCGGGGTCTTCATGGGGCCCTTCCACCGCGTCGGGGAAAATCCCACCCTGGCCATCGATCGCGACCTGGAATTGGTCCAATGGCTCGACTACCTGGGCTTTGACGAGGCCTGGATCGGGGAGCATCACAGCGCCGGCTGGGAGATTATCTCCTCGCCGGAGATTTTCATTGCCGCCGCGGCCGAGCGCACCCGCCACATCAAACTGGGCACCGGGGTGGTGAGCCTGCCCTACCACCATCCCTTGATGGTGGCTAACTGGATGGTACAACTGGACCACATGACCCACGGCCGGGTGATGCTGGGCGTAGGGCCTGGCGCCTTACCGAGTGATGCCTACATGATGGGCATTGAGCACACCGTGCAGCGCCCCCGGATGGATGAGGCCTTAGGGGTCATTCTCCGGCTGTTCACCGAAACCGAGCCGATCACTTACAAGAGCGACTGGTTCGAGCTGCGCGAGGCGTTGCTGCAGCTCCGACCCTATCAACGGCCGACCATGCCGGTCGCGGTGGCCTCGGTGCAGTCGCCTGCGGGCGTGGTGCTGGCGGGGAAGTATGGCGCCGCGGTGCTGACCATCACGGTGCCGAGGGACCCCTCGCCCAACAGCGAGGCCGATCTACGGCGCTTGTGGGACATCGCCGAGGAGTCGGCGGCCGAGCATGGCCAAGAAGTGCGGCGGGAGGATTGGCGGCTGGTGGTGCCGGTGCACCTGGCGGAAAGCCGACAAGAGGCACGAGCAGAAGCCCGGCTGGGTGCTGGCCGCTACCTGCGGGAGTATTCAGAGGGCACCAATGGGCGTCGGCCGGTCTTCGATGGTCCCCTGGACAAGGTGATAGACTTTATGGCCGATGCCGGGTATTGGTTTGTCGGGACGCCGGACGACTGCATCGAGGGCATCAAGCAGTTGGCAGAGAAAAGTGGTGGGTATGGCGGCTTCCTGGTGCAGACCGTCGACTGGGCGCCACGCGACAAGATGCTCCACAGCTACGAGCTGCTGGCACGCTATGTCATGCCCCAGTTCCAGGGGTCAGTGCTCAGCACCGCGGCGTCCAACCACTGGGCCCGCGAGCGACGAGACAGTCTGATGGCCGGGCGGACGCGTGCCATCGAGCGGGCTCGCCAGGATTACGCCGCCAGCAAGCGCTAGTCGAGGCCCTCTGGCCCAATCGGTGAAGCCATCATGAGAGCGGTAGGGTACGACCGTAATGGTCCTGCCGCCGTGCTCCATGTCGGTGAGATGCCGGATCCGACGCCAGGGCCGGGTGAGGTGCGGGTCCGTATCGTCACTTCGGGTATCAACCCGTCAGCCTGGAAGCGACGGCAGGGGCTGACCCGGCGCATGGAATTCCCGAGGGGCATTCCGCATCAGGACGGCGCCGGGGTCATCGCCACGGTCAGCTCAGATCAGAAGGCGCAGATCGCCCTAGCCGCCGGGGCCGACGCCACCATCAACTCCCGGACTGAAGACACCATGCAGCGTCTCAGGGACATCGCCCGTGGGGAGGGCGTGGACCATATCGTCGAGGTCGATTGTGCCGGGCACTTCACGGTCAGTCGAGAGGTCCTCCGGGGCAATGGCGTCCTCGCCCGGTACTCGGCGGGCGTCGCGCCCCAGCCACCCGTCCCGCTGCACTTCAAGGCCAGCAACATCACCGTCCGGTTCGTCCTGGTCTATGACATGCCGGAAGCGGCCAAGCGCGCCGCCGTGCAGGAGATGACCCACCTCCTAGAAGGGGGGAAGCTGCGCCATCTCGCTGGTCCCCATTTCCCCCTCGAGTCAGTGCGGCAGGCGCACCAGGCCGTAGAAGGAGGCGCCATTGGCAAAGTCGTGCTGGAGGTGGCGGAAGACCCCTAATGCCCTGTGCCATCAAAACAGAAATTCACACCTTGCGATGGTCCACGGCAGCAAGACTCGCACACCTCGTCGCGGCCGCCCAGGAGCTCTTGGGGGAGCAGTTCTGGGGGTGGTTGGTGACCGATCGGTAGAGCGCCTCCACTGGTAACCGACGTGGCGACGGCAGCTGTGTTGGACGCATCTGCTGCGCGACATTGAAGCCATGATCCAGCGCGGCGGGCGCTCGGCCGAGATCGGAGAGACCTTGCAAGCCCAGGCCCGCCAAATGTTCCACTCGTGGCACCGCGTCCGGGACGGCGCGCTGACGCATGCCAGCTCCAAGACCTCCATGCAGCCGATCCGACGGGAGGTCGAGCGACTGCTGGCGGCCGGCCAAACCTGCGGCGCGCCCAAGACCCCCGGGACCTGCCGGCAGATCCTCAAGCCGCATCAGGCGCTGTGGAGGTTCGTGCGTCATGAGGGGGTGAAGTCCACGAACAATACCGCACTTGGTGTGCTGACCAACCGCGATACGGGGTAGGCGTCGAGGGTAACGCCGGCGCTTCGCTGGACTTCAGGCTGAGTCCCACACGCGATGCCGATGCGGCCGAGCGCTTTTTCCGCCAGGTGCTCCAAGTCTCACATGCGCTTACACCTCGTGTGATCACTGTCGACAAGAACGCCGCGTACCCATTGGCCTTCGACGCCCTCCAGCCCGACGGCACCCTCCCAGAGACGTGTCTACTTCGGCAGTATAGATATTTGAATAATACGGTGGAACAGGATCATCGGTTGGTGAAATGCCGCGCGAATCCAGAGTTGGGGGTTTGGGGCGTTTGCCTTAGCGCAGCGAACGATTCAGGGCGATGAAGCCATGCACATGCTCCACAAAGGAGCTTGAAGGAGTCAGCAAGGGTGACGTCCTCACCCAGAACCGAGTCATCAACCAGCTGTTTGGTTTGGCTGCATAACGAGCAAGTACTCAGCAGCCTGCCCTCTCACTTGATGATTTTGTCCGCCTGGAACAGCACCGACTCCGGAATTGTAAGGCCAAGCTTTTTCGCGGTTTGCAGATTGATGACCAATTCAAACTTCATCGGCTGCTCCACAGGAATGTCGGCCGGCTTTGCCCCTTTTAAAATTTTGTCAACATAACGAGCGCCGTCCTTACCCTCGATTCCGTAGCCGGGTCCGTAGGCCATCATGCAACCGTTTTCTGAATAGTCCGAGCGAGCGCAGATCGATGGCAACCCATGATTTATGGCCAGGTCTGCAATCCTTTTTTGGTTAGAATTGGCCAGAGGGTTCAGTGTCACCCAGAGAGCGGTGTTACGCGCCTCAACCGCTTCTTTGAAAGCAGCTTCATATTTATCGGCACTACTTACTTCCATCGAATAAAGTTGCAGACCGAGTTCCCGCGCCGGCAGTTGACTTTCTTGCCACTGTGGCACGGAGCCTGGAGCTTGTGGATCCCACAGGACCGCAACGCTGGACACCTTGGGAATAGTTTCTTTGAGGAACTCCAGTCGTTTGCCGGTCAAAATTGCCGCCATGTTCGTGATTCCCGTAGTGTTTCCCCCAGGTCGCGCCAGGCCTTCCACCAGTCCAGCCGTAACCGGGTCCGTCACGCCCATGAAAACGATGGGGATCGTCGTGGTCGCTTTTTTTGCGGCTAGCGCAGCGTTCGTTGTAACTGCAACAAGTACGTCGGGCTTTTGCCCAACCAGCTCGGCCGCAAGCTCGGGAAGCCGCTCGAAACCGCCGCCCTGATGGCGATACTCAACGATAACGTTCTGTCCCTCAATGTAGCCGAGATCTAGCAGACCTTGCCGAAATGCCTCCAGACGAGGTGCGTCTGCGGCAGCTGAAACGGCCGCGAGATACCCCACTCACGAGATTTTCTTCGGCTGCTGCGCATCGACCTGAACGCCAAGAGCGAGCAGAAGGGCGCAAAGAGGAACCCAAAAAATTTGTCTAATCATGGATTTCTCCTGAAGGTTTGCTGATGGGGTAGCTCCACCGTTAACCGTGGTCATAAGCACCACCGTTCTATAAGGCATATCAACGCATGCGAGGGGCGCCCACGCTGCTTGGAGGATGTCCAGCGTGGCGGTAGCACATGAAACGACAGCAGTTCCCGGATCATCCAACAATGCTCGGTGATCCCAGCGACCATCGCTGGTGTCTGCTTGCTACCTGCCACGCACAAGCGGCCGAACGCCCGCGGTGAGCCGTGCCCAAGAGCCGCAGCGAGGGACGAGCGGAGCAACTGTCTTGAATGTCAAGGGGGTCTTGTCTGTTATGCGTGAGGCACCTCCTCCACTTGCTAGGGCGTGTGATGTTTAACCATAGCGTCCAGAATCGTCAGCAGCTTGCGCATACAGGCCGGCAGAGCGACCTTTTTGACTTTGCCCGCGGCACACAGGCGCTCATAGAACCTTTTGAGCACTGGGTTGTACCGGACTGCGACCAGCGTACTCATGGACAAGGTGGTCCGCACATGAGCACGGCCACCCCAGATACTGCGGGTACCACGCATGGCCCCGCTGTCTCGTGAGTGAGCAGTTAGGAGCGTAGGAGAAATGAGCGAGGACAAAGGTCGGCAAGAACCAGAGCCTCATTGATTTCTTATACACGTAATTGTCAAGAAAAACGTTGGCTCTTCCCGGGTACGCAAACCTCACCAAGAACGGCGAAGACGCAAGGAATTCTGGCGAGGTTTTATACTACTCGCCATTAAGGCATAGGGCATCGGAACAGAGTACACGGTAGCTGACATCAAAGAAGGTCAGCCATGCATCGACGGACATGGGACACCGACACGAAAGCCAAGAGCATCAATGAGGGCCTGCAGGGCAAGCCCGTCGCAGAACTGTGTCACGCGTACCAGATCAGCCAATCCTTCTACGATCAATGGCGTGATCAGTATCTCACGCACGCCTCTAAAGCTTTTGACGTCCAGCCACGCCACCAGAAGGAAGCCCACATTGCGCGCGAGCATGCGCGACTGAACACGCTCGTGGGGGAACTCACCCTGGAGCTAGAAAAAAGCGCCGAGTGACGAGCCTAACACGACGGAGATCGCTCCAGGTCACCCAGCGCGATGAAGCTCTGCTCCCCCGCATCCAGGTCACGTCCCCTATAGGCAGCGCGCCCACCCACGACACGCCTCCTCACCGGACCCGCCAATCACCCTTCGCGGCGCTGGCCGCCAGCTCGTTTGGACTGTATGCGAATGTTGGGTGACCGCATTCTAGCGAATTTACCTCCATTATCAATCGAGTGAACCCATCACTGGTGGTTATGATCCTGGCAGGTATAGAACGACTCTACGGTTGACCAGCCGCTTCATCTCATCTATACACATCTAAGCATGCAGCTGTACTGATGCCATGGTGTCCTCATGGTGGCGCTTATCCATTGGCCCTGATCCCATGACATACGTCTAAGATACGAGAGGAGCGTTCATTCGCATCTATGCTCACGGCCAAGCAGGATGTCGTCGACCGTCGTGAGGATGGATTATTAGCGGACTATAAGCGGATCGGTATCCATGGCCTTTATCGATGCATGAAGATAAGTGAAACGGACAGGAGGCTATCATGAAATACGACGTGGTCATCATTGGAGCTGGTTCGGCCGGATGTGTCCTGGCCACTCGCCTGTCAGAGGACGCACAGCGCTCGGTGCTACTCCTGGAGGCTGGGCCGGATTATCCGGACCCGACGCACCTGCCGGACGAGCTGAAGTATGACTGTCATCAGGCCGCTTCGCAGGCTGGGGCTCCCCATAATTGGTCGTTCCTCGGTCAGGCCAGCCCGCAACAGTCCAGGCCGATTCCGGTGCCCCGGGGGAGGGTGGTCGGTGGCACCAGTGCCATCAATCATCAGATTTTTTTGCGTGGCCCCCAGGAGGATTACGACGGCTGGGCGGCCCTGGGGAACGACGAGTGGAGCTATCGGAACGTTCTCCCGTATTTTAGAAAATCGGAAAGGGATCTCGGCATCCAGGACGAGTTCCACGGCACCGATGGCCCCATCCCGGTGCGTCGTCATCATCGGGAGCATTGGGTTCCCTTCCAGGCAGCATTTTATCACGCCTGTCTCGCCGCCGGGATACCCGATGATGAGGACTTGAACCATCCCACGTCTGGTGGCGTCGGGGCCTTCCCGCTAAATAACCCGGACGGCATCCGTATGAGCACCGCCTTGACCTATCTGCAGGCCTGTCGTCACCGCCAGAATCTGAGCGTCAAAGCGAACGCGCTGGTCCGGCGCATTCTCTTCGCCGGCCGGCAAGCGGTTGGCGTGGAGGTTGACAGCGGCGGAGAGACCTTCGTCGTCGAAGCGGAAGACATCATCCTCAGTGCCGGGGCTATTCAATCCCCGCAAATCCTCATGTTGTCTGGTGTGGGACCGGCAGACCACCTGCGCAGCTTGGGCATCCCGGTGGTCCATGACCTGCCCGGCGTCGGGCAACATCTGAAGAATCACCCAGGGGTATCTGTGCGTTACCTCCCACAGGCGCATGATCTGCTCGACCCCAATGCCCCAAGAAACCAGGTGGCGTTGCGTTTGACTGCCCCAGGATCGCACACCCGGAACGACATCCAAATTCAACCCACGTCTTCCGGACCGGTGGGTCGTGCCGCCGAGGATATGCGCCTCGGGGTTAGACTGGAGCTGCCCATGAGCACTGGCGAAATCCGGCTGGCCTCCACTGACCCCACAGTGCAGCCTCACCTGGAGTATCGGCTCTTGACGCATCCCTGGGACCGCGAACATCTCCGCGCGGCGGTGTGCTTGTGCGTTGATCTGTTGCGGCAGCCGGTCTTCAAAGACATGGTGGGACACCGTACGACACCGACCGACCAGGATCTGGCCTCTGACCACGCATTGGATACCTGGTTACAGCTCAGCGCCGGTATCGCGGGACACTCCTCGCTCACCTGTAAAATGGGACCAACGTCGGATGCAATGGCGGTGGTGGATCAGTACTGCCAGGTCCATGGCCTGAGTCATCTGCGGGTGATCGACGCGTCAGCGATGCCCGAAATCCCCCGCGCCAACACGAACGCCACAATCATTATGGTCGCCGAGCGTGCCGCGGACTTTATCAGGTAGGGTCAATGAACCTTGGTGTTATGGCGTATCGACGCCACCACTGCCGGACCTGGTCATCGAATGCGTCCAGCGCAGCATCCATCGAAGCGAGAAATCGGTCCCGACCGTCCGAGGGGGTGTTTCGTCAGAAGAGCGGCGGAATCTGGCGGCCGTCGGCCTCGCGGTTGCGGACAAGCGGAATACCAGGAGGCGTGAGGAACTGAAGGAGCTCTACCGGCATCACCTGAGGGAATGGGAGAGCAAAGAAGTGCTCATCATGTGATGTAATTGGAGAAGGTGTAGCCATGTGGCTTGACAGTTTCCGGGCTCTGAGCGAGGCCGAGCAACTCCTGGCGTCAGCCCTCCTGAAAGACCGTATTCCCCTATCAGCACATGGTATTCGCCTCCGCACCTCAATACTTGAACGCGCAAGTGGGGTTCTAGCAACGCGCCTTGCCACACAATTAGCTCCGGGAAAACGACGGAGACTTGTCTTCCTCCTCCCCAACTCCACTCAGAGTCTTGGACGCTTTCTGGCTGTCAGTCTTCTCGTGGCAGATTTTGTCCATCGTGATGGTCGCCGTGTACCGTTCCATGAGAGAGGTCCACTGCTTCGCGGTGATCTTCTCCTCGTGACCCAACACATCCGCGAGTGCGTAGCGCTCCTCCGCGCAGTTTCCGTCCAGCACGGATCAGAAGCACTTCCACTAAGTTCGTTTTGGCCAATTGAGGTGCTCTCGCAGTGTACGCCATCGCCTGACGATCGACCACGAGTGTTTGTCGCCAATCCAGGGTGGTACTCGACCCTAGGGGAACGAGCTGTCTTCGCCTCGGTGGTAATCGATGTCTCCCACCCACGAACCGCAGATCACCTACATGGACTTCTGGCCCAGTCAACCATCGCCGCTGCACCGGTGCAAATCCTTGTAATTCCTCCATGGGAGGAAGACCGACTCCGCACGCTCCAGGAGTCTCACCGACTCACTACCCTGGCATAGGCATGGGATCCAGCCGCCGTCACTGCCATCTAACGCGTCCTGTCGATGTCCACAGCAACTGGCTACGCCCCCAGGAGAGGCGGCGATTGCTCAGGTACGTATCTTGCTCGGACCTGCAGCGCCGCGCACCCATGAACACCCGCCGCGTCAGCTCGTGGAGCATATTGCAGTTCTCGACACATTGTCGACGACCGGCATCGCAAGTGTGGCCGGCTGGTTGCGAGAGCGCAGCGACGAAGCGGGGGCAAGACGGGTAGAAGTTGCCGCACGTTTTGCGCACCATGCCCTCGGGATTGCGAATCTACGGGTGATCGACGACTTTCCTATTGCGCTCTTCGCCGTCGGCTACACTCGGATCACGCGCGATCCGATGCGCAGCATCCTGTCGCCCTTTGAAACGCGCGATCCAGATGGAAGAACGCCGTTATACGTGGTGACTGCGGAAACCGCGGGGATCTACCTGCAACTCGACCCAGCGCGTGTGGTAACTTGGCTTGTTGACAACGCGTGGCTCCAGGGTCCGGCCCCTCAGGCCGCAGATCAGGCATGGGCCTGGCTTTACCGACATGTGCCTGGCGCGACCCAGCACCGCTGGCAGCCGAATTACCACGCATCAGCAGCGTTCGCAATTCGTACGTTACTCCACACGATCAGCCACGTGCGCCTGCGCCATGTCGAATGGAGTGGTTTTAGTCAGAACAGTGTTGGGGAATACCTCTTGCCAGGCGCCCTTGCGTGTGTCCTGTACGCCAACCGATATGCAGAGACGAAGATTGGCGGCCTCACAACCCTATTTGAGCAACGGCTAGGGATGTGGCTGGCAGATTCGGCCCAAAGTGGGCGCTGGTGCGTGTACGATCCATTTTGCACCGATGAGGGTGGAACGTGCGTAGGGTGCCTCCATCGCGAATACAATTGCCCCCAGTTCAACCGCGAACTGTCGCGAGCGGTCCTCTATGGGGGAGCAACGCCGCCAACCGAGGCCGACGGTGGCCTCGGTGCAGTACGAGGGGGGCGGCATAGCTGCCGGCTCGTTATCTTGCCGGAAGGAGCGCCGAGTTCCCCCCTGAAGGTAGATGCCTATGCCGGGTCGGTGGAGAGCTCGATGCGGTTGCCGCAGGGGTCATAGACATACACGGAGTATCCTGGCCCATTACCGTGCATCCGGATGTGCTCCACCTTGATGCCCTTCGCTTCCAACTCCTGCACCATGGCGTCCGGCTCCCGAGGGCCGTCGAACTCGAAGGTGTGATGGGGCACGCCCGGCCGGGGACCGTCCTGGGTGTCGAAGAGGCCCAAGCCGGTGCTGCCGAGCTTGAGCCGCACCACATTGGCTCCCGCCACCTGGTGTCGCGTGGTCTCCTCTGCACCCAGCCCGTCCCGGTAGAAGCGAACCATGGCCTCGAAGTCTTCGGCATTGATGTTCCACGAACGCAGCCCGGTCAGGTGATACGGCATCATAGATCCTCCTTGCGTCGGGGTGCTACGCTGATGACGCGCGCTTGAGCCAGCCTGGCCTCATTGACACATCACCTGTTGTTTTGCCTTACTGCCAGTCTCCGGTTTCATCTATGCCTACATCAAACCACATACGATCGGTCCAGAGAGATTCATCGAAACATTGGTCGGGCCGATGTCTCCGCCATGCACGTGTACCAATGGTCTGTGGTCCGATTGAGCTCTAATTCGGTACCCACGCCAAGGCATGGACTTCCCCAAAGTCCCGCGGCAATTTCCTCCACGCGGTACCCCCGTCGGCACTGACGAAGACCTGTCCATTGACCGTAGAGGCCAGGAGAAAACTGGCGTCTGCCGGGTGGGCCGCGAGATTCCACACCGTCCCATTGGGCACCGTCGGTAGCGGAAGCGGCTCCCAGGTCCGGCCAGCATCCGTTGAACGATGGATGGCCCCTTGTCCGCCAAAGGCGCTTTCTCCATTCCCCATGAAGATTACCTGGGGGGCATCTGGCTTCACCACCGCTCCCCGACAGTAGGGGAGGGAGAGCTGTTTGCCAATCCCCAGGGGCTCCCAGGTCATACCATCGTCCGTCGTGGCGAAGACTTCGCGTGGCGTGATGACGCATACCTTCTTCTGAGGCCCAGCGCTGATGGCCAAGTTGTGAATGTCCGGATCTTTAACCCCGCTCGTAATTGTCTCCCAGGTATTGCCACCATCCATACTGCGCCGGACGCCATCGACCTCGATGCCGGCCCAAACCTGCTGGTGGTCCAGCGGGTCAATCACAATCGCCGTCACTCGCGGGATCGTCACATTCGGGCACTCCTCCGCCAGCGCCACGGGCAGCTTTTTCCAGGTGAGGCCTCCATCCTGGGAGCGAAATAGTGCCGATGGCCTAGTCCCGGCAAATATGATGTTGGGGTCCATAGGATCGATTGCGAGCGCCCAAATCGGTAGCGTGTTCATCGGCGAGTCCAGTCGCTCCCAGCTAGCGCCTCGATCCTCACTCCGATAGATGCCGCTTTCAGCGCCGGCATAGATGATCTGGGGCTCTCTAGGATGAACCGCTATGGCGCGCACGGCGCTCTCGGAATAGAGACCTTGTCGCACACGGGTCCACGTCTCTCCGCTATCGCCAGACCGCCAGATGCCCTGTCCCAGGGTGCCTACACAGATGGTCACGTTTGTCGCCATATCTCGCCCTCCTGCACCAGATGGTTGGACCGTACTCGCTGATACCAGAGCTCACCCATACGAAGGCTCAAACTATGACCCATGGTAACACAATCGTAGCCCAAGTGTTCAAGATGATCTCAGGAATCCAGCACATCCTTGGATGACCTGCATGGCATCGGACGCCTGAGCCGATTCCCCAAACGGTGGAGTCACCCCCTCATGATCCTCGAAGCCCACTCCGTGACTTTAGCTAACCTAGATACCCGCCCACGAGGCTGCACAGTCCTTGCTTCTTGCCCTTGGACGTTGGTCGTTCATCCTGAGCTTACATACTTGGCTCTGACGCAGAGCAGCAGCACCAGAATTAAGATTTTTCAGCACCCTGCGGGGAACCGGCTGCAGAGCCCCGTTGCGACGGCATGCTCACCGGCCGTCGTGGCGCCAGGAACATCTGGCGCAGGCTGTCCATGTCGATCACAGGCATGTCTAGGTCGAGGGCTTTCAGCACGCCATTGGCCAACTCGTTGTAATCGCTAAACCAACGTCGCAGCCGATTGCGCCAGGTGGGTATGCCGCCGTTGGCATGCAGTTCAAACGCCGACTCGCGTCCATCAAGGCCGGATGAGATATGGTCCCAGGCCAGATTCAGGAGGGCCGAGCGCTGCAGTGCCGTATAGCCGCCCCCACCGAACGTTTCCTCCAGGCCCGCCGCCATCTCCGGAGCGGCGAGGTCCGTGTCAGCGGGGGCCATGACCAGCGATGAGCCTGGCAGCACGCGCAGAATCTCGGTGAGACGTTGCCGGGCCTTGAGCATGGCGATGCTGCCCGCGGCGATGTGGATTAACCCCGGATAAGCATGTCCGGCCTGGGTCACTTGTGGGTCCAGCTCGGCGGCGGTGAGGCAGCTGCGGACCGTCTGCACCTCGGCGATGAGGTCCACCAAGTAGTCAAGCGTCTGTTGGTGCTCCCGCAGACCCATGGCGTCTGTGCAGGCCAGCGCGAGGCCTAAGGTGAACTCCGCCTTCGACAGCCAGCAGTATAACTGATGCCAGAAGAGCCAAGACGTAATACCCTCGCCCCGATCGAGCTCGAGAGGGGTCGCGCCGCTTGCCTCAGGTGGAGGTTCCGTCAGAAACACCCGGTCCCAGGGGATGAAAGTGTCCTCCAACCACATCTGTGCGTCGAGCTCATCGAACCGGCTGCTCAAAGGTGCCAGGAAAGGGTTGTTATGACGCGCGGCGATCCGCCGGCATACTACAGTCACGCCGGGCGCAGACACCGCTACGACGAACGTCGCCCGCTGATTCCCACACGTCACCGCCCCACCGGCGCCGATGTAGACATCCTCGGCGAATGGGACGCTGGTGTGCATG
>JBKPCR010000187.1:0-14226 GCA_046727435.1 bacterium
AGTTCGCGACCTTTGAGGCCGATAACGTCTATCGTCAGGCCGATGCCGAGGGTTTTATCAGGCTGAATGCCCTGCGTTTACGCATCCGCTCTTTGCTGCGCCCCTGACCTACGGCCACTGGGCATTGCCCCGAGATCACCCCTGTCATGGCGGGTGTTATGCAGTAGTCGCCGATCACCGATGGGATCGTGTCGACGCTCTGCGCTGGCGATTGAGAGAGAGCCCCCGATGCATGCGAAGATCGTGCTTCCTTGGCGGCAGGGCATGTGATGCTTGAGCTGGTCATTATCGGCGGTCTGGGGCTGATGATCATGGCCATGCTCGTGTGGTATCTGTGCACGCTGAAACGCCCATCCTCGTCGGATCTTGCCGACCGCGTGCAGACGCTCTCAGAGGGACTCTTCAATCTCCAGCGCACCCTGGACGCCCGTATCGATCACTCTGCGCAGGCGTTGAATACCTCCCTGGTTACCGGCTTGACCCAGCTTACCACGCAACTGGTCTCCCGCGTCGATCAAGCCCGTCTCGACAGCCAGATCGCCATGGAAGAGCGCTTGCAGGCGGTGCACCGCGAGCTCCAGCAGCAGTTTGAGACGCTCCGGGCGAATATCCAAGCCAGTCTGAGCGATAGTCGCCGCGAACTGTTTGGCATGGTCACGGCGCTGCAACAGGGGGTTGAGCAACGCCTCAGCGACAATGTCACTCAGCACAGCACGCTATTCAGGGATATGGCGGAAAAACTGGGAGAGATCCGCGTCACCAACGAGCGCATCGTGGCCATAAGTCAAGACATCAACCAACTTAGCCACATTCTGGAGTCGCCCAAGCTGCGTGGCAATGTCGGCGAGTTCGAGTTGGAGCGGATGCTGAGCAACGTCCTGCCGCAGGCGCTGTATCGCATGCAGGCCCCCGTCGGAGAGGCGTTGGCCGACGCAGTGATCGTACTCGAAGGCGGCTGGCTGTGCATCGACAGTAAATTCCCGCTTGACAACTTTCGCCGCATGGTGCAGCCCGACGCTGAGCCAGCGGCACTTCAACAGTGGCGTCGGCAATTTTTGAGCGATGTCCGACGCCACGTCACCGATATCGCCCACAAATACATCCTACCGCCGTCGACGCTCGATTTCGCCCTCATGTTTATCCCGGCGGAAAACGTCTACTATGAGGTGTTGCTGAGCGATGAGGTCCTGGAGTTTTCGCGCGCCAAGCGCGTCGTGCCGGTCTCGCCCAACACGCTGTACGCCTATCTGCAGGCTATCTCTATCGGTTTCCGAGGCTTGAAAATCGCCCAGGAGACGCGCCGTATCGAGCAGCTATTGCTGGGGCTGAGGAAAAACTTTGACGAGTTCAAGGAGCATTTCCGACTCATCGGCAGGCACCTCGACCGCGCCCGTGGGCAATTTGTCCAGGCCGAGAGCGAGGTCAGCCGCTTCGATCACACCATCGGCGGCATTCAGTTTGGGACTTTGCACGAGGAGTTACCGCGGCCAGAGGATAGGACATCGCCCCATGGGGATGCCACCGCAACACCATAGCACGAGGGAATTGCTCTAGGAGTCTATGATGGCGCATCTCGGGTTCATCGGCCTCGGGGTGATGGGAAGCCGGATGGTGAAGCGCTTATTGGATGCCGGCCATACGGTCACAGGCTACAATCGCACCAAGTCAAAAGCCCAATGGCTCCTCGATCTGGGGATGCAGTGGGGTGAGACGCCGGCTGCGGTGGCCCAGGCCGCCGACGTCGTCTTCAGTATGGTGGCCAATACCGTAGCCCTGCAGGCCGTCACCGGCGGCTCGGACGGGGTGTTGGCCGGGTTGCGCTCGGGAACCGTCTTTGTTGACATGAGCACCGTCAGTCCAACCGTGAGCCGGACACTGGCCGCACAGGTCGCAGCTCTGGGGGGGCAGATGCTCGATGCACCAGTGTCCGGCAGCGTCATCACCTTGGAAGAGGGCAGGTTATCCCTCATGGTCGGTGGCGACCGGGGCGCCTACGAACGGGTTGTGCCGATCTTGCAGGACATCGGCCCGAAAGTCACCTACGTCGGCGTGAACGGCCTGGCAGCCGCGATGAAAATCGCCACCAATCTCAGCCTGGCAGTGCAAATGCTTGCCTTCAGCGAGAGTGTTTTACTCGCCGAGAAAAGCGGCATCGCACGCGAGACCGCTGTGGAGGTGTTGCTCAACAGCGTTATCGCCTCACCCATGGTAAAGTACCGTGGGCCATTTGTGTTGGCTCTGCCAGAGGAGGCGTGGTTCGACGTGAATATGATGCAAAAGGACCTGCTCCTGGCCTTGGACATGGGGCGAGAGCTGGATGTCCCCCTGCCCAGCACAGCGGTGACCAACGAGATGCTCACTGCCGCCCGCGGTATGGGCCTGGCCGACAAGGACTTCGCCGTGGTCTTCGAGGTGCTGGCACGGATGGCGGGTCTGCAACGCTAGATTGGTGCGCGCCTGCGTAACCAGGGCCCGCCGGGAGAGCGTTTCATGCTCCTGGATCGGGACCACCTTCTGGGACGTCGTCTCCAAACATGAGAGTCGTGCGGCTCGAGGCTATGCCGCAGCTGCAGCGCCTACGTGAGGCTATCCTCGACGACTAGGATGGGCACCGCCTCTTTTTCGAGATCGCCCTGGCTCTTCATGGTGCGGTTTCCTTCTGCTACACCAGCCCGGTGAGGGCCGCTGCGATTTTTTCCACCGGCAGCACATACGTCGCGGCGTCGAGTTTGATCGCCTCCCCCGGCATGCCGTGCACCACAGAACTTTCCTTATCTTGCGCAATGGTGACGGCGCCGCCGTCTTTCATGAGCTTCAATTCCTCGGCACCGTCTCTTCCCATACCGGTGAGCAGTATGCCGACCGCCTGCCGTCCAAAGACCTGGGCCACGCAACGGAAGAGATGGGACACCGACGGGCGCAAGCCGTTCTCGGGCTCATCCGCGCTGAGGATGACGCGACCACCGGTCCCCACGCCCATGTGCACGCCATCTGGCGCCACGTAGGCATGCCTTGGCAATGGGTATTCACCGTCGGTGGGGATGTGGACCGGAAAGCCAGACGACTGCGCCAGCCATTCGGCGAAACCCTGCACGAATCCGGGCGCCATATGCTGGACGATGAGCACGGGGACGGGGAGATCTTTCGGCAATCCGGACAAGATGGCTTGCAGGACGAGTGGTCCGCCGGTCGAAGCGCCGATGGCGACGACCTGGATCTCCGCTGGCGCCCTCCGCACTTGCATCTGCGGTGTTGGGAGAACCACCGGTGTGCTGTTGAGTCGCGGCCAGCGCCTGACCACTTTGACCTCGGACATGAGCTTCACCGTTTGTACCATTTCCTTTGCGCTGGTCTCGTGCCGCGGGTGACCGATCCCCTGCGGTCGAGAGACCGCGGCCAGCGCCCCTGCCTCGATGGCACGGAATGTTGTCGCCACTTCCTGGAGATTGGAGCTGCCGCTCACGATGACGATGGGTGTGGGACGGGTTTCCATGATGCGACGGGTGGCCTCAAACCCGTCTATCTTCGGCATGTGGAGATCCATGGTGATGACATCGGGTTTCTTATGCTGCACGGCTGCGAGGGCTTCCTCGCCATTACTTGCCGTTCCGATCACCTGGATGTCGGGATCAGAACTGAGAAGATGCACCAGGAATTCCCGCACCACGGCCGAATCTTCCACCACTAGGACTTTGATCATGGCCCCCCTGCCTGTTCAGATCAGCCGGCGGATCGCTTCGAGCAAATTACTCTGGTCAAAGCTTTGCTTGACAATATATGCGTTGGCGCCAACCTCGATGCCGCGCTCACGGTCTTCGCGAGATTCGAGAGCGGTCACCAGCACGACGGGCAACTCGGCGAGCTTGGGGTCACTGCGAATCTTGGCCGTAAGGTCAAAGCCCGTCATCCTCGGCATATCGACGTCGGAGACCACGAGCTCGAAGGCGCCGCTGCGCAGGCTGGTAAAACCATCGAGCCCATCAACGGCGGTGACCACCTCATATCCCGCCGCTTCCAGGATGTTCCTGAGCAGCATCCGGGCTGTGATGGAATCTTCCACCACGAGGATGCACTTTCGCGCCGCTGCTTCCTCTTGAGGGGAAACCGTCCGCCGACCTCCGGCACCGCTCGCGCGGACCGCGGATGATATCAGGTCGAAAACATTGAGGATCGGCACCGCTTGCCCCGTGCCCAGCACCGTCGCCCCGGCGATATTACGCACACGGGAAAGCTGCTTGCCGAGGTGTTTCATCAACACCTCCTGTTCCTGGAGGACGTCGTCCACCAGAAAGGCCATGCGTTTCTCGGCAGTGGCGAGCACCATCACAAGCACACTGGTGGCACCATCGTCGGATGTGCGTCGCCGAGGCAGCTCCAACGCATCGTCGAGCCGGACCAGGGAAACCGCCTGGCCACGCACGAGGATGGTCTCCCGGTTTTCCACCGTTTTGATGTCGGCCTGGTTCACCCTGACCACTCGCTCCACATGCGTCGTGGGCACGACAAAGCGATGTTCGCCTACTTGGACGATGACGCCGCGTAGCGCGGCAAGAGTGAGGGGCAGGACCAGGCGAAACGTCGTCCCGGCGTCTCGCTGCGTTTCCACGACGACGATGCCGCCCAGCTTTTCCACTTTTTCCCGCGCGATTGCCAGCCCTAGGCCTCTTCCAGAAAGCTCGGTGATTATCGGGCTGGTGGACACGCCAGACTGGAAAATCAGCGACACGACTTCTGGCTCGCCCAGTTTCGCCGCCTCGTCCTGCGACAGCATGCCGAGCTTCAGCGCGGTGGATTGCACATTCGCCACGTCGATGCCCGCCCCGTCGTCGGCGATCATGAGCTCGACCCTGTTGCCGTCCTGTGGCGAGAGGGCGATGCGAATCGTCCCGCGCCGAGGCTTCTGCTTTCGCTCCCGCTCTGCAGGAGCTTCGATGCCGTGGTCGATGCAGTTTCGCACCAAATGTACCAACGGATCTTTCATCTCCTCTAAAATCCGCCGGTCAGCCTCGATCTCGCCGCCGTGCATCACCAAGGCCACCTCTTTGCCACGATCACGCGACAAGTCGCGGACCAGTTTTGGGAAGCCCTCCAACAGCGACGAGAACGGCAGCATCAAGACCTTTCGCATATCGTCCAGGAGGCCGTCCACCATTCTGCCCAGCGTCCGCTGATCCTCCTCAACTGACTTCGCCAGAGTCGTCAGCTGGCTTTCCAGCCCTCTGAGGTAATTCTCCTGCCACTCCAGGAACTGGAGGAGTTTCGTCATCTGTGTATTGGTGTTCTTCCGCCTCGTCAGCGTGAGGGCAGGTCCGTCCCATTGACCATTCCTTTCCCAGGGCTGCTGCATAGCTCGCACCTCGGGACGAATCTTCGCCCACCCCTTTCTCCAGCCGGCGAGCGCGATGTTGATCTCACGCAGATCGGCGGCATGCTGGTTGGCTGTCAGTTTGGCGGCGATCAGTTCCTCGGCTTGCAACAGCAGCGGGGCAAGCTTGGCCGTCGGGATTCTGACCATCTCCGCCACCGCAAGCTCCCCCTGTACCAGCGGCGGCTGGGGCTCCCACTGAGGCAGCGGGGGACTGACCTCTCCTCGCTTGAGGTCAGCCGGTGCGGAGGGCGGTAGCCCCCCGTGGGATGCGCTCTCCAGACGCTTGAGCAGGGCTTGAAGTCGAGAAGTTTCTGCGGCGGGTGATCCCGTCTCGGTCGATCCCAGGAATGCCCCGAGACCGCTCACCACCTCGTGCAGAACATCGAACAGCGCGGGTGACGGCGCGAGTTCCCGTTGTTTCCAGGCGGCGAAAAGATTCTCCAGCGCCTGACAGACGGCTTCGATCTCCGTCAGGTTGACCGCTCGAGCCGCGCCTTTCAGGCTGTGCACCTCGCGAAAGACGGTCTCGATGATCTCCAGCTGTGTGGCGCCCGGCGGCGTTTTTTCCAACTCCAGCAGCCCAGCGGAGAGGGCCCTGAGGTGCTCGTTCGCCTCGACCTTGAAGGTCGCCAGCAGTCGTTGCAGAAAGTCATCGCCTGTCGTAGCCATAGGCTCCTCGTCTATATCCGATACCGTTCCACCAGCTGCTTGAGTTGCTGGCCTAACTCATGCAGGTTCTGCGCGGCGGTCTCGGCCTGCCTGGTGCTGGCAGCGTTCTGCGCGCTAGCCTGCTTGATGTTCTCGATCGCCACCGCCACCTGGTCCATCCCTACCAATTGCTGCTGGCTCGAAGCCGCGATCTGGGTCGCCGCTTGCGCGGCTTCCACGATGCTCTCCGCCAGCATGCGAATCGACTCCCCCGCGTCGGTGGATTGTTTCACCCCCGCCTCGACCACTTTGCTCCCTTGTTCGGTAGCCATCACCGCGGCGTTGGTCGCTTGCTGGATCTCGCCCAAAATGCCGCGAACCTGCGTCGTGGCCTGTTTTGATTGTTCCGCCAGGCTCTTGACTTCCTGGGCTACCACGGCGAATCCTCTCCCCTGCTCGCCCGCTTTCGCCGCTTCGATGGCGGCGTTGACCGCCAGCAGATTGGACTGTTCCGCCAAGTCGTTGACGGTGGCGATGATCTCGCCAACGGCCTGGCTTTGCTCACTCAGCCGCACAATGCTTTCGGCAATCGACTCCATCTGCTCGCGAATGCGATCCATGCCCGCGATGGACTCCTCCACCGCCCCTTTGCCCGTCTGCCCGATCTGGGCAGCTTTCTGGGCGCTGTCAGAGACATACTTGGCCTTTTGGCTGGAAACCTGCGCCGTCTGTTTGACTTCTTCCACGGTCGTGGTGGTCTCACTCACGGCTGTGGCCGTTTCGGCGGCACCCGCGGCGACCTGCGCCGTGGTCGCCAGGATCTCACTGGCGGAGGCCCCGAGCACATTGACGCCCGCCAAAATCTCTCGCGTCACGCCCCGCAGGCTTTCCACCATGCGGCGGAACGTCTGTGCCAGGGCACCCACCTCGTCAGCCCGATCGTCCACAGGCATGTTGACCGTGAGGTCCCCAGAAGCAACCCGCTCCGCCATGCCAGAGATCTCTTTCAGCGGACTGGCGAGGATGCGGTTCAAGAACACCGGCATCGCTACGCTCAGCAGCAGCGCCAACAGCCCAAGGACCAGGAAGAGGCGCACGGCGGCATGCGCCCTGTGCTCAGACTGGATCACGGCGGTCTGGGCTTGTTGCTCGGCCTCGTCCACCAGTGCATTGGCAATTGACCGCATCTGTTCATTGCGCTCAGCCTGAATGCCAAGAGCCAACTGCTTCGCCTCCTCGATCTTGCCCTCATAAATCCAGGGAGTGAGCTCTGTTTCCTGTGTCTGCCTAAAGGCACTGCGAATGGTACTGAATTCTTCCAGCCTGCGGAGCAATTCTGGATCATTCCGAGCACGTTCGCGCAGCCGCTGCATGGTCTCGTCGTTCTCTTTGGCACGGTCCTTAGTCTCCTGATGCAGGGCCTCCTGATCGGACCGCTTCGGCACCAACAGCATCGCCAGCAGCGCTGCCCGCATGCCGTTCTGGTTGGCGCGGATATCCTTGAGATCCACGGCATTGGCAAATTCCTGTGCATACAGGTTTTTCTGCGAGGTCTCGATCGCCGTGATGCCTCGATAGGCTGTTATCATCACCATCGCCAGGAGGACGATCATCACGCCGAAACTCAGGAAGAGCTTGGTTCGCGTGGTGAGATCAAGAAACCAGTTCATGGGTTGTGCCCTCATACCTCGTCATGCACGAGGATCGTATTATCCAACAATAGTTTCCGCGCCTCCAGAATCACCACCCGCTCCTGGGTGACGCCCTTGAGGTACTCTTCCCGAATGCCTGTCAGCGTGGGCAGCGATGGTTGCATCGCCGTGAGCGGCAAGCGCCGCACGCCCAGGATGGCGTCCGCCAGGATCCCAAGCTCCATCGCCTCCGTGTGGACGATGATGACTTTGTTGAGGTCGGTGAGCCCCTTTTCCGGCAGCTCAAAAAATGGCTTGAGGTCGATGACGGAGAGCAGGCGGCCGCGAATGTTGATGATGCCGCGCACGAACGGCGGCGTGCACGGGAGCGGGGTGAGGTCATTCAATGGATAGACCTCGCGCACATACAAGGTCTCGATACCATACTGTTCCTGCGCCAGGAGGAACTCGACGACCTCGATCGAGGCGGCAGCGACGTCTCCACCTGTGGATTGCCGAGCCAGCGCGTGGGCTCTCGCTTTGAGGATTTGCTTCTGCACCACAGGAGTCGGCGTGAACCCCTGTTCCAAGGCCACCCGGATAGCTTCTATACGGCGATGCGCCGCGCTCCAGTCGATTGCCATAGCCCGCCTCTCTCGACGATCGTGCTATTGTGCTTTGCAGACCAGAGTCGCTCAGCCGCCCGTGGAGCGAATGATTTCCCTCAGCCTGCCGGCGGTCATCCCCTCTGACTCGGGTAAAGTCTCGTCTTGCCCATATGCGCTCAACAGCGCCAGCGCGTTCGCAAGGTGCTTGTGTGATTCTTTGAGCCGGCCTTGTCGCCGGGTGAGGGTGCCCAGGGCAAAATGCGCCAGCACGAAATGCTGGTCAAGGTAAAGCGCCCGCTTGAGCGATTGCATGGCCTCTGCTACTTGGCCCTGCTCTTGGAGTATCGTGGCGAGGAGGTAGTGGTAGCCTGGGTTGAGCTTATCGGCGGCCACGGCTTTTTCGCACCACGCCAGCGCAACGGAGAGTTGGCCCTCGTTGGCGGAGACGCGTGCCAACTGCGCCAGTGCCCGTGCGCCCGCCGAGTTCTCTGACCGCCGCGTCCCGAGTGATTCCGCCGCCTCCGCAGCATGACCTTGCTCGTACAGCTTCGCGGCCCCCGGATACGGAGCTGCGCGTGAGGCTTCGATCTTCGATAGCTCCTCTGCCGCGGGAAACGCAGCATCGGCGGTGCCGTCAAGCGGCGTACCAGGGAGGCGTAACTCCCATTCTGCCACTCTCCCGGTCTCTGTTGCTTCGATGTGCGGTTTTCGGTAGAGGATTAGATCCGGAAAATTGACTGTCTCAAACTGTGCAAAGAGTACGTGCGAGGTCTCACTCGGGCTGACGAGAAGCCAGCCACCGGGCATAAGAGCGCGGTAAAGCTTGTGGATAACTTCTTTCGCCTTTTCGGGGGTGAAATACATCAGCACATTACGGCAAAAAATGATGTCCATCGCATTGGTGTTGTTCAGGAGTGAAGGATAGGTATCGTCCGCCAAATTGAGCGCGGAGAACGTCACCATCTGCTTAATATGGGGGAGAATTGCCCAGTCATTCCCCTTGGTTCTTGTGAAATATCGCTCTTTGATCCCTCGGGGGATACCGCGAAATGACCACTCGTTGTAGACACCTTCTGCGCCCCTTTGCTGAAAGCGCGGGTGAATATCCGTTGCCAAAATCATGAGATGCCAATCCGGCAGATCAGGGATCATCTTGCTGAGCAGGATGGCGATGGAATATGGCTCCTCGCCCGTGCAGCAGCCGGCGCTCCAAATTCTCAAACGCTGTTCGCTGCCCCGGCGGCAGTGCATGAGTTCCGGAAGAATGTGCGTTTCGAGCCTGGCGAAAGTTTTGGGCTCGCGGAAGAAATAGGTTTCGCCCACGGTCAGATGGCTTGCCAGCGTGGCGATCTGGCTCTGTGTCAGCGGTGCTGACACAAGCCATTGGATGCACGATGCGGCGTCGTGAAAACCAAACTCCCGAGCAGCCACGCCGATCACCCGTTCGAGATCCCGCCAGCGGGCTCTCGGAAAGTGTAAGCCCATCTGCGCTGTGACGAAGGCGCTAAGCTGTGACAACAGCGGGTCTGCAAGGTTGTGATTCATGAGTGTCTTTGACAAGCCGGTGGCCGGCTTCGGGTTTGGTGTTTTCCCTATTGCAGCGCTGCAGCCAGGGTTTGTTCTTCTTCAAGGGACAGCAACGTATCGAGGTCGTGAATGAGAATCAGGCCGTCTTCAAGCTTGATCACGCCTTCTACATACTCCAAGCCAGGCAGTATCTCCTCGGCAGTAATCACGGCTTGCGCCGAGCCTTCCACGATGCCGGTGACCGCATCCAGTGCGAGCGCCACCGTGCGTCTTGCCGTACGAGCAATGAGCAGGTGATCGCTCAGGCGGATGTCGCGCGCCGGCAAGCGGAAGCGCCTGCGGATATCGACGACGGGAATGATCCGGCCTTGGGCGTTGATCACGCCGAGCACGATCTGCGGTGCTTGCGGCAGTAGGGTGACTTCAACCATACGCACCACTCTTTCAACCGCGGCAAGCTGCAACGCATAACGTTGGTCATCCATGGTAAAGACCACAAGCTGATGCGCTGGGTCCATACGATGTTTCGCCTCCTGCACGGCTTGTTGCCCGGTCCTAGTTCACAGTGGATTCGCCCAGGACTTCCTGGACCTTTTCCAGCAACTCCAGTGGGCTAAACGGTTTGACCAGGTAGGCATGAACCCCCAAGGCACGCCCCTGCGCTTTGTCCGTTTCCTGACCCTGAGCCGTCAGCATAATGATGGGAATGTGCGCGGTCGCCGGGTCTTGACGTAGGGTTTGGGCCACTTCGATGCCGCTCAGGCCTGGCATTCTCCAGTCCAGGATGAGAAGGTCGGGGGACTCCTGATGGGCCAGGTGCAGGGCGGCGGAACCGTCTGCGGCTTCGAGGATACGGCAGTGGGGGTCAGCCAGGGTGGTGTGGACCAGCAGCCGCACAGGGGCTTCATCATCAACAAGCAGAATGGTCTTCATGCTCCCCTCCTACCAACTACCTGACAGCCTGGATCAAATACTCCAACCTAGCCTGCTCCTTGCGTACCAGGGAGGCCAGGCATTGCTTGTAGCTGGGCGGATGCCTGGTCGTCTTCGACCAGCAAAATATCCGTCGTCCCGGCGGTAACGGCCTCCGGAGTGACGATGGCGTGCAGGGCTTGGTCGGCGACGGGCAGGGTAAAAAAGAAGGTGCTGCCCTGGCCGAGCGTGCTCTCCACCCAGACTTGCCCGCCGTGGGCTTCGACGATCTCCTTGACTAACGCCAGCCCCAGCCCCGTGCCACCGATATGACGTGTCTCTGGATTATTCACCCGGAAAAATTTGCTGAACAGGCTGGGCACGGCTTCGGGCGGAATCCCCATCCCCTGATCTGCCACCTGCACCTCGATGTGTGCTCCCTTTTGCCGCACTCTTACTGTCACCTCGCCCCCACGCGTGGAAAACTTCACGGCGTTGGAGAGCAGGTTCGAGAGCACCTGGCGGAGGCGATCCGGCTCGGCCCGTACCGGTGGCAGGCTGTCAGGCACCTCAAGACGCCAGGTGTGCTTTTCATCTCCCTCGCTGAACAGGGCGACGGTCTCGCGCAAGAGCGGCACTATCTCAATGCTTTGAAAGTCATAGGCCTGTCGCCCCGCCTCCATACGTTGGAGGTCTAGAAAATCGTTGATGAGATCGGTCAAACGGAGCGCCTCATTGTGGATAATGGTCAAAAACTCGCCCTGTTTCTCCGGTGTGAAGTCGCGATTCAGCATAAGCTCGGCGAAACCGCGCAGACTAGTCATCGGGGCGCGTAGCTCATGGCTGACGGTGGAGATCAACTCGTCCTTCAGACGATCCACTTCCTTCCGCTGGGTGATGTCGCGTGCGACGGCGGTGAACATCCGCCGGTGGCCTAGGCACATCTCGCTTACGGCAAGCTCGAGCGGGAACGTTGAACTGTCTTTTCGTCGTCCCGTCACCTCCTGCCCGATGTCGATGCGCTCGGCGTTGTCAGGGCGCAGAGCATTGCTGAGAGCGCTATCGTGCTCACCGTGGTGGAGATTGGGCACTAACATCTTAACGTGCTGCCCGATGATCTCGGCGGGTGTGTAGCCAAAGATCCGCTCTGCGGCAGGATTGTATGACTCGACAAGGCCGCGTTCGTCGATCGTCAGAATACCGTCGACCACGTGATCCAGGATCGCACGCAAGCGCGTCTCACTTTGCCGCAACGCCTCCTCAACCCGCTGGCGCTCAGCGATTTCAGTTCGCAATTCCTGATTGGCGTGGGCCAGCTCGGCGGTTCGTGCCTGAACCCGCATTTCCAACTCGTCGCGAGCCTTTTGTAGTGCCTCCTCTGCCCGCTTGCGCTCTTCGATTTCCGCTTGCAGCGCAGCGGTCCTCTCCGCCACCTTTTCTTCCAGGTGTTCGTTCAGCCTCTGCAAAGCATCCCGTGCCGCGATCAGCTCAAAGTTCTGTTGGACGGCAGTCTCGTATGTGGAGAGCAGAAGATCAAGGATCTGTAGACGGTCCGAGGTGATAGAATATTGTTGGCCGGCAAAGAAGATCTCCACGCCCAGTTCCGTTTTCCCGCGCTTGCGCAGCTCGCGGTTGACAAGAATATACTCAATGCGCGAGAGCAGATATTTGTCATCGTAGGGCTTCACGATGAAATTATCCGCGCTGCACTCCAAACCTTTGACGAGATCTTTTGACTCGGAAAGGGAGGTCAACAGGATCACAGGAATGTCTTTGAGATGGGCGTCCGCCTTGATCTGCCGGCAGAGTTGGTAGCCATCCATTTCCGGCATC
The DNA here is from genome assembly GCA_046727435.1 of bacterium. Lineage (GTDB taxonomy): Bacteria > Tectomicrobia > Entotheonellia > J063 > CAVPRW01 > CAVPRW01. The sequence continues at coordinate 12,528 of JBKPCR010000187.1, forward strand.
AGGACGTCGCTGATGACCATCAGCGGCTTGCGCTGACGTACGAAGGCGAGGGCTTCGCTGCCGTTTGTGGCGATGGCAGCGCGGTAGTCATGCTGCTCGAGGATATGCTGCAGCTGCAGCGCCTGGGTGGGACTGTCCTCGACGATGAGGATTTCAACCGATCTGTCTTCAAACTTTCCCGGGCTCTTCATAGGTCTGTCCTCGGTCTCATGAGCTTTCCAGGGATGAGGCCCGGATCGCGCTGTCATGCCTTGCTGATCTATGGCGCCTCATCCCGGAGGCGAGCATAGACAACCTCAAACTCGCCGTGCCTGGCACAAGAATCCTTACAGTGCGGGTTGAGGTGAGGGACAGGGTACGCCCATGGCTGTGGAGACCAATGGCGCAGATCCCACACGGTCAAAGGCGGATGAGAAAACAACCATCCACGCCTAGTTGTCGAGTACAGGTACGGCGCCGTGCTCCTATTGCTCGGTTTCGTCGGCTGGGAGCACTGCAGCGAGTTCGACGATGAAGGTTGCTCCCTTCCCGACTCCCGCACTCTCCGCCCGCATCCGGCCGCCATAGGCCTCGACAATCGCACTCGCGAGGGCCAGATTGAGCCCTGTTCCCTGAGAGTGGTGCAGCACATCGGCGATGGTGAACGGCCGGAAAAGCTCCTGAGCTAACTCCGGCGGAAACCCCTGCCCACGATCGGCGATGGTCAGGGTCACCTTCTCCGTTGTCGCATGTAACCGGAGCTTGATGGATTTCTCTTGCTGAGAAAACGTCAGAGCGTTGTCCAGAAGAATGCGCACGACTCGGGCCAGGTCTTCTTCCTCCCCCCGCACGTGGTAGGGGACGCCGGACGAAAAGATCTGGAAATCCACCCCTGGGTCTGCCAGACCTGGGATAGTATCCGCAACCCACCGCACAACGCGGGTAAGATCCATGGTCGTTGCTGTCGCCAGGCGTGGGATCGCCAGCCAGTCAAAGTATTCCAGCCCTTTCTGGATGAATCCTTCGAGGCGCTCATAGCCGCTCCGAATCAGACCGATCACTTCGGCCTGCTCCTTCGGATCACCATGTGGATCGAGCATATCGACCGCAGTCATCGCGAATAGCGGAGTCCGCAACTCGTGGGAGATAAAGGTGAGGAACTCTGTCTTCAGGCGATCCAGGATTTGCAGTCTCGCATTGGCTGCGGCCAGCTCGCGGGCTTTTTGGCGTTCAGCGTCGCGAGGCGTTTGAGATCGCGCGCGTATAATGCCAGCTGGGAATTGGCCCTCTCCAACTGGCGCTGCACCTCGGCGCTCGGCTCCGGGCCCTCGAGGATAGGCATGCTAGTCACTCCGTGGACATAGCGTTTACCCGGGAATTCCCTCGACTTTTTGCAGCAACTCTAATGGCCTGAACGGTTGCACCAAGTGCACCACGATGCGCACTACACATGCCTTTATGCCCAATCCGTTTTGCTGCCCGCCGGCCGTCCACATGACGATGGGGATGTGGGGGGTCAGCGGCTTGCCTTGCGATTGTCAGAGAACAAATAAATTAAGATAATATTGATATTTGTTTTGATAACAGTCAATAAAATAGTTGAAGAGGCATGCAACGACCGGTGTATATCACTGCGACGCCGTGTGCCCAGCGGGGCTACGGGATGCGATAGGATCCCAGAGGTCAGTCTTTACGGACTCAACAGCCGGTTCTAAGGGAG
>JBKPCR010000188.1:0-20705 GCA_046727435.1 bacterium
GTCGGCGCCCAGCGGCAACGAGAGCAGGGCGGCAAACAGCGGCACCGCCTCCGCCAGCGGCAGGCCGTACTGCACCAAGAAGCCCTCCAGCTTGTGACGCTTCTGCTCGGGGGACTCCTCGCGTTCGAAGCGCAACGCCACACGCTCCAGCAGGTCGATCAGCGGGAATAAGGCGGTATTCTGGTAAAAGGGTGAGCATTGACACGGCGTCAGCCACGCCTGGGGCTCGGCGGCCACCTGTGCGGTCAGCACCTGCACCAGGCGCGATTTGCCGATGCCGGCTTCGCCGCTGAGCAGGACCACCTGCCCGAGGCCCTCCTTGACCTGCGCCCAGCGCTCCCGCAGCAGCCCAATTTCTTGCTCCCGGCCCACCAGGGGGGTCAGTCCGGTGCGGCCGGCTGCTTCCAGGCGACTGCGGGCCGTACGCTCAGACCGCACCCGATAGACCTCGATGGGCTGGGCGATGCCTTTCAGGCGGTGTGGGCCGAGCGACTGGCAGGTGAAGAAGCCACTGAGCAGCTGAAACGTCGAGCCACTGATCACCAGGGTATTGGGCGCCGCCATGCCTTGCAGGCGGGCGGCGACATTGGGCGTCTCGCCGAGGGCTAACTGTTCGTGCTTCGCCCCGCCCCCGATCTCGCCCACGACCACCTGACCCGTATGGATCCCCAGACGCACGGCCAAGTGCACCCCGCGCTCCTGCGCCAAGCGCATATTGAGCTGGCCCACCGCCTCTACCATCCCCAGCCCCGCCCGCACCGCCCGCGGGGCGTCATCTTCGTGCGCCTGGGGGTAGCCGAAGTACACGAGCAAGCCATCGCCGAGATACTGGGCGATATGCCCCTCGTAGCGAGCGATCACTTTGGCGCAGGTGTCCTGATAGGCCCGCACCACCTCGCGCCACTCTTCGGGGTCGAGCTGACTGGCCAGCACCGTCGAGTCCACCAGGTCACAGAACAGCACCGTGAGCTGGCGGCGCTCAGCCTCTGGGGCACGGGACTCTGCTCTGCGTTGGGGCTGTTGCGCATCGACGATTTGAGGCGGCGATGGCTCCTGCAGCGCTCCTCCGTCTCCCGTCCATACGAGCATGGTGCCATCCTGATCCACGGCCAGTTGTTGGACCTCGATGAGCTCCGCCCTCAGATCGTCGAGATAGGCATCATCCAGGGCGAATTGGCGCTTCAACGCCCGATAGGACACCCGCCCGCGCCCCCGCAGCAGCTCGATGACTTGGTCGACCACCGCAAAGAAGTCCATCACCGCCCCTCCACCCGTGCCAATGCCGCCTCCGCCTGGGACAGCCAGAAGGTCATGTCCATGGCATGGTACAGCTTGATGGCGGCGGACAACTCTGCGCGGGCGTCTTCGCACCGGTCGAGCTTCGCATAGAGCGTGCCGAGGCCGCGGTGGCCGTGGGCCTGGAGCGGGCGCATGCCGAGGTCGTCGGCCAGAGCGAGGGCCTGGCGGTAGTAATCTCCGGCCTGATCGCTCGCCGGAGGCTCACGCCGCGCCGCAATGTCGCCAAGGAGGCGCAGGGCATAGGCCTCGTGGCCATGTTCCTGGCGCTCACGGACGAGTGCCAGCGCCCGCTCGGCGAGCGCCTGCGCCTCCTCCAGGTGACCGGCGTGCAGATGCGACTCGCCCAGGGTGGAGAGCAGAAGCGCCTGGCCACTCATTCTGCCGCCTGAGGCGGTCTGCTCCAGGACCCGTTCGAGCAGCCGCACGGCCTCGTCGGCACGCCCGCACAGCCCATACGCGGCACCTAAGGCCGCAGCCACCAGAGAGACATGGAACGGCAGATCCGCTTCCTCACATAGGCTCATAGCACGTTCAAGCACAGGCAACGCCTGGTACAGGTTCCCCTGACGGAGGTATGGCAGGCCGACACTGCGATAGGCCTCCACAAGGCTGACGGGATGCTTGACTGCCTCGGCAATGTGGAGGCCCTCCTCCCCGACGGCAATCCCCTCGGCAAACGCTCCCACCTCAGCAAGGGAAAGGGACAAATAGGTCCGACACCGCACGGCTGGAAGGACGGGCTCACCAAAGCGCTCGTAGCGCTGCTCGCCCTCCAGCAAGGCCATGGCTCGCCGGTTGGCGTCCATGGCCTGACGATAGTCCCCTTGGAGGAAGCACACCAGACCCAGGAAGTTGTTCGCCTCGATGGGCGTGTAGGTATCCCCGCTGGCGGCGGCCAGGGCGAGGGCACGCTGACTGGACGCCATGGCGCTGTCATACTGGCGAGCCACAAGGAAGGATCGCGCCATACAGAGGGAGACACGTCCCAACCGGCGCGGATCGTCCAGGGCTTCCGCCAGCGCTTCGGCGGCACGGAGGTCTTGCAGGATGCGCTCATGCTGCCCGAGGACACTGCGTGCACCACACAGGTCCAACCGCAGATCGACGGCCTGCTCATGCAGTGTGCGGTGCTCCGGCAAATGCTCCAGGGCTGCCAGGGCCTGTTCGTAACACCCCACGGCTTCACGGGCCGCCGAGCGCTCCATGGCCTTCGCCCCCGCCTGTCGGCAATACCGGAGGGCCTTGTCCCACACCTCCCCGCGCACGGCATGAGCGGCCAGGCGTTCAACCTGGTCCACCAGGCGGTCGCCAGCAAGCGCTTCCAGGGCCTCGACGATTTGCGTATGCAATGCCCGCCGCCGCTCCTGGAGCAGACTGCCATAGGCGACCTCGTGGGTCAGGGCGTGCTTGAAGGTGTAGGCGTGCTCCGGGAAGAGACGGGTCTCGTACAGGAACTCGGCCGCCTGGAGGTGGGCCAGGCCACGGTGTAGGGCCGCCTCGGACAGCTCGGCAATGGCCTGCAGCAGGGGCAAGGGGACCTCCATACCAATGACCGCGGCCGTTTGCAGCAGGCGCTTCTCCTCCGGTGGTAGGCGGTCGATACGCGCCGCCAGCACCGCCTGTACCGTTGCCGGCACCTGAATGCTCGGCACGGCCTGCGCCAGGCGATAGGCTCCTGACGTGCCGACCAGCACCCCGGTCTCTAGTAGGGTCCGCACGCTCTCCTCCAGGAAGAAGGGATTGCCCTCCGTCCGCGCAATTAAAAGCTGCTTGAGCGGCGCCAGAGGGGGGTCGTCTCCCAGGAGGGCGTCCAGGAGTTCGTTGGCGCTCACCGGCGCCAGCGGGTCGAGCCGCAGTTGCGTGTAGTACGTCTTGCTGCCCCAGCCATGCTGGTACTCCGGCCGGTAGTTCACCAGCAGCAGCACGCGGGCCGTGGGCAGGCTCTCCACCAGGCTGTCCAGGAGCGCCTGCGTCTCGGCATCAATCCAGTGCAGGTCCTCAAAGACCAGGAGCAGCGGTTGCACCTGACTTTCGCGGAGCAGCACCCGCTTCAGGCCGTCGAGCGTGTGCCGGCGCCGCTGCGGCGGGTCAAGCGTCAGAAACGGGCTATCCTCCGGCAGCGCGTCCAGGAGCGCCAGCAGGGCGGGTATCGTCTCCTGGAGGGCGGTGTCGAGCGTGAGCACCTGCCCCGTCACTCTGGCCCGGATGGTGCGGGTGTCGTCGCGGTCCTCCACCTGGACATAGCGCTTCAGGAGGTCGAGCACCGGGAAGTAGGGCGTGGCCTTGCCGTAGGACACGGAGCGGCTCTCCAGGATCAGCCATCCCTGGGTGCGATGGGAGTGCGTAAATTCCCAGAACAGGCGGGACTTGCCCACCCCGGGCTCGCCGATGACCGCGACCACCTGACCATGACCGGCGCCGGCGCGCTCGAGGATCCATCGGAGTTGGTCCAGCTCGGTGTCCCGCCCCACAAAGCGGGTGAGCCCCCGAGCGGCGGACACCTGCAGACGCGTGCGTGCCTGGCCAGCCCGCACCAGCTCATAAATCTCGAGAGGGTCGGGCACTCCCTTCACCGGCACCGGCCCCAACGGCGTCACCTCAACATAGCCTTCAGACAGGCGCAGGACCCCGGCGGTGATCAGGATCGAGCCCGGCATCGCCATCTGTTCCATGCGCGCCGCCAGGTGCGTGGTTTGCCCCACCGCTGTGTAGTCCATGTGCAGGTCGCTGCCGATCGAGCGCACCACCACCTCGCCGCTATTGAGCCCGACCCGGATGTCGATGGGCACGCCTTTGCTCCGCTGCACCTCGGCGGCATACTGCTTCACCACGCCCTGCATGGCGAGCGCCGCGTAGCAGGCCCGCACGGCGTGGTCCTCATGCGCGATCGGCGCCCCAAACAAGGCCATGATGCCGTCACCCATGAACTGGTTCACGGTCCCCTCGTAGCGATGCACCGCCGCCATCATGCGCTCCAACACCGGGTCAAGGAGGGCTCGGGCTTCCTCAGGATCGCGGTCGGCCAACAACTCCATCGAGCCCTTCAGGTCGGCGAACAGTACCGTGACCTGCTTGCGCTCGCCTTCCAGGGCGACCTTGGAGGTGAGGATCTTCTCGGCCAAATGGCTAGGGGTATAGCTGAGGGGGGCCTGGGGTCGAGGGCCTGGCGGCTGTTCCCTAAGCGGAGTGGCGCATTGCCCGCAAAAGGCAAATCCCGACGGATTGTCAAAGCCGCATTGCGGGCAATGCCGGCCGAGTAGGCTGGCGCACTGTCCGCAAAACTTCATGCCTTCCGGATTCTTAAAGCCACAGCTCGGGCAGCGCATGGGTGCGCCCTCCGGCACGGCCGTGCAAGCAGCTGAGGTGCGCGTGGGCAGGCGCCTCAACGCGCGCTACTAACATAAGCGTTTGGGATGAGGTGTCAGTACTCCAGACCTCGCCTGGTGTCAAGTGAAAAGCACCACACGGTTGCAGCGGCTGGAGCGGAGGAGGGCTGCCCGATGAGACGGAGTGACCGTCATGGTGGCGATGGATGGCTACTGGACTCAGGCCGCGCCCCTGAAGCTCAGCAGCCGTGCCGCTAAGGTTGCAAGAAGATTGAGATCTAGGACGCCCGCGAAATTATATGTATATGAGACTCTCCTCGAGTGGTTGGCGCAAGACCTCAAGGACATGGCGGCGGCACTCGGGCAATTCATCCAGGAAGCGCACGCCATGGTGGGCCAGCGACACTTCACCCGGCATCGGCACGTGGCCCCCGCCGATCAGCCCCGCATCCGAGAGGGTGTGGTGGGGCGCGCGAAACGGGCGGGTCGTGACCAACGCCGTACGGTCGCCGGTGCGGCCGGCGACGCGGTGGATGCGCGTGGTCTCAAGAGCCTCGGCGAGGGTCATCGCCGGCAGGATGGTGGTCAGTCGCCGGGCCAGCATCGACGTGCCCGCCCCTGGGGGACCAAGGAGGAGGACGTTATGGTCAGAATGCCTGCATACCATTTCGCTTCACCCGAGCCGCTACGGCTGCCGTGGGCCAAGACAGTTGACCCTCTCTGACGATGGGAGCCGCGATGATGGTCAAGGTTATGACAACTCCTCCAGCAACGCCTTGGCCTCCTGCAGGTCAGCCGTGTCAAAGCCCTCGGTGAACCAGCCGTAGACCTCTGCCAGGAGCTGGCGGGCTTGTGCGCGCTCGCCTTGGCGCTGCCACAGACGGCTTAAACTCATCGCCGCCCGTAGCTCCAAAGACTTCGCACGCTGGTGCCGGCTGATTTCGAGAGCCTGTCGAAAGCAGTTCTCGGCCTCGATTTGTAGGGGCGACGCATGCGTCGTCCTCCCCCGCTCAGTCTCCGCTCCCACCGATGGTTCCACGACGTGCGTTCGCCTCGCAGCTCTCCCAATGGCCTGCTGCAGCAGCAACTCCCCTTTGAGCCGATACACCTCTGCTTCGTGATGACGCTCCTCATTCTTGTGTATCAACGTCAGGGCCTCGGCCAGCAAGCGCAACCCGTCTTCGAGGTGTCCTTCTTTTCCATACACCTGGGCGAGCTCGGCAAGCACTTGTGGCACTCCCTGCTCTGTCCCAGCGATCTGCCAGGCGGCCAGCTCCTGGCGCAACTGCCCGATGCCTTCCTCCGTCGAGCCCTGCTCGGCCAAGGCCCACCCCCGTTGCCACATGCCCGAGCCCGTCTGATAGACTAACCCATGCTCGTGCGCGAGCGCCAGTGCTGCTTCTGCCCGCTCTTGGGCTAACGGCGCCTCGCGGCGGAGTTGATGGAGCCGGGCAGCAAATCTTAACGCATAAGCCAGGCTGTAGACATGAGACGACGCCTGAGCCAGGGTGAGGGCCTCGCCTATCCTGGTCAGGGCCTGATCCGGATATCCCAGCGTCCACAGCGTCAAAGCCCCATGGGAGAGGCAATTGACCGCGGGGTCAGCCCCATGGCTGAACGTCCGCACGCGGCAGGGCTGAGCATCATAAAGAACGGCACCTTGCTCCAAATGCATGCGAGCTGAGACCAGCTCTCCCAATAGGAACAAGGTCGACCCCAGGATCCCATGCGCCACTTGGAGGAGCGTTCGGTCCTCCAGGCCCTGAGCAAGCACGAAGCACCGCTCCGCCAGCTCATGCGACGACCGGAGATTCCCCCGATTGACACGAAGCCTCCGCAGGCCCGACAGCACTGAGAAGAGTTGCCGATTGTCTCCCACTTGCTGGCAGAGCTCCTGCGCCCGGGTGTAGGCGTGTTCCACGTCGGGGGCGGCCTGGCTTTTCACCGTTAAGAGCGACGCTCCCAGGGCGAGCTGCAGCGTGAGTTCTTGCTGATGGCGTTCGGGCGTCTCCGGAAGGGTCTTGAGTACCTCCAGTCCCTTTGTGAGGTGACTAATCGCCTCCATGTTCGCTGAGCGCTCCATGGCGCGCTGCCCGGCCTGTTGCCAGTACGGAATAGCTTGTGCGTTCAGCCCCGCTTCGGTATAGTGATGCGCCAACAGCTCCGGGTGGGTCTCACAAGTTTCAGGAAACCGTGTCTCCAAGACCTCAGCAATCTGCCGGTGATATTGCCGCCGTGTGCTTCGCAGCAATGACTGATAGGCTGCTTCCTGGATGAGCACATGCTTAAAGGTATACTGCGCCTGTGGTGGCAGTCCCCGCTGATAGAGCAGTTCGGCGTCCACGAGCTGCATCAGCCCCTGCTGCAGCATTGCCTCATCTACCGGCGCCACCGCCTGGAGTAATCCATAGGAAAACTCCCGCCCCAGGGTGGCACCCAGTTGGGCCACTTGTTTCGCTGGCCCTAACCGATCGAGTCGAGCCATCAGCGAATCGTGTAGGGTGGCAGGAATAGCGAGCGCGGGCAGAGGATCCATGAGCTCATACTGCCCGTCGCGCTCTTTGACGAACCCGGACTCGAGCACCATCTTGGTCAACTCTTCGACAAACAGCGGCACGCCATCGGTGGTGGCCACTAGGTGATGGAGCATCTCGGCCGGCAGGGCTTTACTGTCCGTGAGCTGCTGCACCATGATCTCCACATGTGGGCGGCTCAAGCGCCGGAGGGTGATTTGGCTCAGGTGAGCGCGGGCGGCCCACGGCAGGGGAAACTCGGCACGACAGACCAGCAGCAGGAGCAGACGGGCAGTGGGCACCTGGTCGATAAGGAGCGTGAGCCACTCCACCGTCGAGGCGTCCGCCCAGTGGAGGTCTTCGACGACCACGCACACCGGTTGCTGCTCGGCCCCTGTGAGCAGCCATGCGAGCAACGCTTCAAACGTCTTCTGCCGCTGGGACTGGGGCGTGAGAGTGAGCGGGGGATAGCGCGCCGGCAGTGGCAGTGAGAGCAGCGCCGCCCACAAGGGCATCCCCTCCTTCAGGGGCACGCCAGACTGCTCGAGCAGGCCTTCCAGTTTGCGCAGCCGCTCGTCGGCCGACTCTCCCGGGCGGAACTGCAGGAGCCGCTGGAAGGATGTCACGACGGGATACAAGGCCGTGTGCTGGTAGTAGGGTGAACAGTGATACTCGAGGCGGGTGTACGTTTCCCCAGTTAGGTGCTCGGTGAACACCTGTATCACGCGTGACTTGCCAATGCCAGCCTCCCCGCGCAGCACGACGACCTGACCTCTCCCCTCGGTGGCATGGGCCCAGCACTCGTACAGGAGTCCGACCTCGTGCTCCCGCCCCACAAACGGAGTTAACCCTCGCCTGATTGCCACATCGAGTCGATGATGGGCGGTGCTTTCCTGGACGACCCAGTACACCGTCAGTGGCTCGGGGAGGTCTTCGAGCACATACGTGCCCAGGACCTCACAGATAACATACCCGTCGACTAAGTGCCACGTGGCCGGACTGATCACCACCGTGTCCAGCGCGGCCAGGCGTTGCAGCCCCGTGGCCATAGTGGGGGTCTCCCCCATCACGAGCGACGTACGCTGGTGGCCGCGTCCCATGGCGCCCACCAGCTCGACGCCCGTATGAATCCCCACCTGCACAGCCAGCCTCACGCCGTGGTCGTGTTGATGCCGCCTGTTGAGCGCTCCTATCCCTTCGATCATCCCTAATCCCGCAAGCACCGCGCGGCGCGCGTCGTCTTCGTGTGCCCTCGGATACCCAAAGTACACGAGCATCCGCTCGCCCTGGGACTGCGCCAGATGCCCGTCAAACCGCTGCATGACCTCGGTCCACATCGCGTGACAATCACGAACCACCTCCAGCCGTGCTTCGCGGTCGAGCGGCGCAGCCTGCTCAGGAATGCTCACCAGTTGACAGGCCAGCACCGTCAACGGGCGCCACTCGTCTTCGGGCGTCCCACGCGTGGCAGCACTCGGCGCATCAGACGTAGTAACCTCGGACAGTGGGATCGGTAGAGGCACTGGCATCAAGGCGGACGGCGGTGCGGACGGGCCCAGGGGGGGAGGGGCCACGGCGTTGGCCTGGTCCAGGACTGGCGTGGCCTGCAGCCGCAGTGTGTCTGAGGTGGGAGCAGCCTGCAGGTCCGCGGCTCCGGGCGGGCGTGTGGTCACCGGCGTCACGAAGCGATAACCCCGGCGATGGACGGTCTGGATGTATCGCTGCACCTGGCCCGTGTCCGCAAGGGTTTTGCGGACCTGCGCCACGGCTTTGGCCAGCGAGGATAGGCCCACCAGCTGGCTGTCGGGCCACAAATGCTCCTCCAGCTCCTCTTTCGAGACGGTGCGTCCCGGATGCTGGACGAGGTACGCCAACAAATTGAATCCCTGCGGCTCAAGCCGTACCAGTCTCCCGGCTTGACGCAGCTCATAGTGTTCGGCATCAAGCGTGTAGTCGTCAAAGCTGTAGAGCATCGTTGCGCTCCCGGCGACGATGCCCTGGGAGGGTGCGCCCCAGAGCCTCCCGCGACTCGGATGCGGCGTCGCGGCGATCTTTAGCAGTCTTCATGGAATCTTCAACCAATATTCAGGGAATGTTCAGGGAATGTTCAAGTAATCCTACCGCATACACCCTATCTTTCCTGATGTCAACTATACACGCCCTGACCGGCCGGCCGCGGCCTCACGCGAGCATACCATACCGCACATCTGCCCTGAGACACAAGCCCCGGGCACTGATGCGGTGCCGCCGCGCGTGCAGCGGGACGGCGGCACCGCAGGAGGACACGACATGGGGACTGTGATGGACCCTGGCACGGTGACACCCGAGGGCAGAGGCAGACCAGGGGCCGAGAGGCCATCGAGGCTGCCTCTCACCTTGGCCGACCTGATCGCCGCCATCCAGGACGTCGTGGGCCCAGGGGACGACCGGCTGGTGGTGGCCACCGTAAGGCACCTCCTACAGTCTGGGTGGGTCATGGGGCGCGGGGCAGGAATCTGTCGGTGCCCACCGCCGCTTTAGGAGCAGGGACTGGTGCACAAGTGCTTTGTCGCGCGGGTGAGAATCTGCAAGCCATGGAATGGTAGCTACCCGATGTTGGGGTATCACCGTCACCGCCGAGAGTGCCGCCAATACTAACGATGAGCCAGCTCTGGCACCCCAGATGCGGAGATAACTGGGAAATCGTCAACTGGCCAGGGAGCCCGTTGGAAGCCGCAATCACGCCGTACGAACCATAACTATCCGGAGGAGGTGCACGATGCGACCACGCCGTTCACGCCAGATCTTCATCAGCGTTGCCTTCTGTCTGATCGCCACCGTCGTCGCCGGCTGCGCGGCGGGAGGGTTCCGCCCCGGAGATAGCGTCCAGGCAGATGTTGGCCTCTCGAACGCGGACGCAGCCCGTGAGGAGCAGATGGCACTGGCCTCCGCGCAGCGGATCGAGGCGAAAACCCCGCTGTGGCACGACCCGCTCCTAGAGGCCTACCTCACCGAGATCACCCAGCGGATCGTCGCTGTCGCCAAGCCGCGGCCCTATCGCTATCGGATCCGTGTCGTACGAGACGCGAGCGTCAACGCCTTCACGCCCGGCGCCGGCCTTGTGTACGTCCACGCCGGCCTGCTCGCCCGCATGGAGAACGAGGCGCAGCTGGCGATGATCCTGGCCCATGAGATCGCACACGTGACTGAGGGACACGTCCTGAAAGGCGCCCAGGCGGCCCAGGGCATTCAACTGCTTGCCCAGGTGGCGGCGGTCGCCGGCGCAGCGACCGGCATCCTTAAGGGAGAAGCACTTCAGACGGTCTACGGGTACGTGGTGAACGCGGCGGTCAATGGCCACGGCCGCAGCCAGGAGAGCGAGGCGGACGCCGTCGGCCTCGACTACCTCGTCAAAGCCGGCTACGACCCGCGTGAGGCCCCCCGGACCTTCGCGCGCCTCCTCCAAGAACACGGCGACCCGGCCCCCATCCAGCACTTCTTGTACAGCGACCATCCGACGAACGTCGCGCGGCTCGAGCGGACGTCTGAACTCGTCCGGTCACAGTATGCCGACCAACTCGCCAACCGGCCCTTGACCGTGAACACGGAGGAATTTAGCCGCCGCACACGCGAGGTGGTGATCGCCGTCGGCCGGCTCAACTATGCGCAGAAACGGTTCAACACGGCGGCGGCCATGTTCGAGAAAGCGCTGCGGGTCTCCGCAGATGATCCGGTCCCCTCCTATTATCTGGCCAAGATCGCCCTGGAGACCGGCAGCGGCAGCGATACGACCGACCGTGCCATCGCGTACTTACGGCACGCGATTCGGGCCGATGCCACCTATGCCCAGGCCTACCGGGAACTGGGGCTGGCGCACTACCGCAAGGGTGACAGGCCGCAGGCGATCGCGGCGCTGGAGCGCTATCTCGCGCTCGAGCCCAGGGCCAAGGACGCCCCTCGGATCACAACGGCCATCCAGGAGCTCAAGCGCTATTAGGGGAGGATTGCCGCCTGGCCGTTCACGGGTCACCCCGGGGGGGACTAGGATGTGTCGCACATCGTGAGAGGAGGGGTCAGATACCAGAGCGTGGAGGCACACCGGCGGCGCTGCCGTCAGCGTCCAGGTTGCAGAGGAGAGCGGCGTGCCACCGGGAGAACAGCCGATTGATCACCAGAAAGGAGGTGAAGAGGGATGGAAGGAGTCGTATTGGTCGCCGGAGCGGTCGCGGTGCTGGTGGGGCTTGGCGCGCTAGTCGAGGTGGCCCGACCCTGGCGAAGGGGGCCAAGGCGGAAGCCGGAGGAGCATCTCCGTAAATGTACCGTCTGCAGCGATCCTGCGGCGATGCCTTCTTCGTGACACGTACGAATGGTTACAACACGTCTCGATGGTGTGGCTCCGGCCATGCCCAGAAAGGGAGGTGTCTCATGCAATTCCGTCAATACGCCTGGTTGCTGGGCGTGGCCGGGATGATCCTGGCAGGCCTGTCCACCGTCGGCGCAACCGCCCTGGAGCCAGTCAGCCCCAGGCCGCTCGTCCACCCTGCGGAGCGCACCGTGGGGGTCGTCGTCACACCCGACCACGTAGCGCGGCCTCACCCCGTAGGGCCCTTCGAGGCCGCGTGGACCCTCGAGGGAGACGCCGCGACCACCCTTCGCTTGCAGGGAAGGCCGGAGGGGAGGGGAAAGGTGAGGCTGATCCCCTCGTGGCCGGGTTGTGATGTGTGTGCCGATGATGACCTCGAACTGGACCCCTTCGATGTGCCATTTCTCTGGTACCTGATCGTTGAGTATCCCCTTGTCGTGTGCTGAGCCGGAGGGAGAAGGTGAGAGGGGGGAATGGAGGTCCTCGCGCGGTTCGCATCTGGGGACGCAGACCTGCGTGCTGCTCACGGACGCTGAGCTGGGACAGGGCCTCCACCCCATGCTGCGGGTGACCTCGCTGCACTAAGCCCTCCCGTCGCCCTGCTATCCCCGAAGCCTAGCTCGGACGGATGATAACGGGAACGGCAACGCTTGTCCCCCATCATCGAAGGGGAGAACGGCATGAAAGAGGTCAGGGATTGGAAACTTGTGAATGGCTGGAGTCGGTGGCTAGGCGACCTTTCCTGCTGGGCGTGCTCTCGCTCCCGGTTGTCACACGGACAGTGGATTGTCACTACTATTAGCCTACCCCTTAGCACTACGAGGAGAAGTCATATGCCGAATCTCGCAAGTTTGATAGGAAGTTTGTTTCTGCTCTCTATGGCGCTCGGGTCCCCCGTCAAGGCGGATTTCCCCCCCTGCAGCGAGCTGTGCAAGGGGCCGGGGCCTTTTGAGGATACGCCACTCCCGGCATGTAACCTGGCATGCACCCTCTCCTCCGCTGACACCGTAAGCACCTGTGCAGCAGCCGGCTATGCCTGTAACGCCTGTGGGGAGGATCCTACCTGTGGAAGTAATGGCGGCGATGACAGTGATGGCGATGGTGGGGACGACGGTGACTCTGGCGGTTACCCTCCATGCCCTGAGGCTCTGCCTGGACCTAAGGAGGCGATCGTGTACTCGTCCCCAGCGTTTTGTAAGAAGCTGCCGATTGGAACGTACCCAAATTCGTCGAGTTTCGCTCCTTTGGCTAACGATTCCATTTCAGGCGTCAAGGTGGGATCGGACGCTTCGATAAAGCTCTTCCGACATGCTTGGTTCGAGACAAAAACCATGGACGACTATGCCATACTCTGGGAGAGCACATGGTCCCTCCCGAGTACCATTGACCACGCAACCTCCTCCATCGTTGTCGAACCCAAAGGCGACAGTCAGTGCCACCGGAGCGAATATCGGCCCCAAACAGGCCAGGTGACGCTCTATACTCGAGCCGGCTTCACGTTCTCGTTCTCGAGTGGCGACCAGTGTATTACTAAAAATGTGGGCTCCTATCCTACCACTGCCGAAGTGGGCATGCAGAATGATTCGCTGTCAGCGATCAAAATCGGCCCCGGCACCGGCGTGACAGTATGTCGTGATGCGAATTTCGGTGGCGTCTGCGAAACCTTCACCAGCGACGTTGCAGACATGTCCTTCACGAAGGTAGGAAACAATAAGGCGACGTCATACCGCGTCTTCCAGTTCTAGCGCTACAGGGGGAGTCGTGCCCTTGGCTCATGTGGAGGTACATAACTCATATCAGGAAGGAGGTGAAGCGGTGTGGAAGGGCTTTTGTTGTGCGCCGGAGCGGTCGCGGTGCTCGTAGGACTTGGGGCGCTGGTGGAAGCCGCACGCCCCCAGCACGGGCGGATAAGGCGGAGGCGGCAGAGCCAGGCGGCGCCTATTGGAACCCACGCGGAGAGGAGGTAAAGCGAGATCTGAGTGAATGAATGCGCGATGGCGTGATCAGGCGTTTGGGGAGGAGGGGCTTGCCCCTTCGGCCGGATGCCTCTGGTGCTCGCACCACCGGCCGACCAAGGGAGGACAGCGACGAGGCTACAGCCCCTAGTTCTCAAGTATATACCAGGTCTCATGGCAATCCATGTCCGCTGTGGGGGAGCGTCCCCCTGACCTCCCCTCCTCATCGGATGTTCCACCCCGCGGCCATACCTCGGGGAACCAACGCACAACGTGATAAAGGCCGGCACAGGCCTTGGGGCATACAACCGCGCTCTCTAGGTGGTGCCCCTCATGAGAGGAGGCTTAGCGATGAAAGCACCGATGACCGTCCTCACGCTCGGGTGCGTCCTCACCCTATTCGTCAGCAGCCCCGCCATGACGCACGCGGCCACCAGGATTGTCGCGCTCGGGGATACCGGGACCGGCGGCTGCGACCAATATAAGGTGGCGCGGGCGCTCAAGCGCTGGTGCACGGGGAAGGGCTGCGATTATGCGCTGCTACTCGGGGATAATTTTTATGAGACGGGCCTCTCGGGGCGGTGCTCGCTGGATCCCCAAACCGGCCAAGTGCGCCCCAACGAGTTCCGAAGGGCCTTCACAGACCCTTATGGCCCGGCCGAGCGGCTGGGAACTGGTCAAACCTTAGCCAATTGTCATTGGCCAGATCAAAAGGTCGAGCGCCATGACCTGGATCTCTGGTTCTACCCCGTGCTGGGGAATCACGACTACAGCCATAACAACCCCGGCTTGGACCCTTTTAACTATAATCGTGCGCGCCTCCAGTGGGAGGAAATTGACGATGATTTCAGTCAAGGGGCGTGCACGGCGGCTTCTTTAAGGGTGCCAAATGGCGGGAAGTGGGGAATGGACGGCTCCTATTACGCCTTTGAAGACGGGAACGCCCTGTTCTTGGCACTTGACACGACCCCCATGGTAGCGGAGAGGTGGATGGTGTGGAACGGTAAGGACTGGGTTGAAACTCGACAGCGAGCTGAAGAATACGTCCAGTGGCAAAAGACCTTCGTTATCGACCGGATGGTCCAGACCCCCGCCCTGTGGAAGATTGCCTTTGGGCACCACCCCTATGTCTCGAACGGCCCACACGGGAACGCTGGCACCTATGACCTAGCTACCCTCGGCTGCTCCAAGCCGGAGGACATCGCGGACCATGGCTGGGCGTGTGGACGGGAGGTGAAGGCGTTTTTTGCTGGCATTGATAGCCTGTGTGACGAAGGTCTGGACCTCTATCTGTCCGGGCACGACCACAGTTTGCAATGGCTCCAGGCGGACTGTGGTGCGCGCAAGGTAGAATTCATCGTCTCTGGAGCTGGTACCGATGGGAACAAGCTAACACCGGTTAAGGACAAAAACCCAGATCCAGCGGTTGTTGTCCGATTCATACCGGCTAGGGAGATGCCGGGGTTTGTGTACCTCGTCATCAACAACACGCAGATAGACGTGCAGCTCGTCGACGCCTCGACTCCTGAGACCCCTCGGTGCATCAAACGGGGGACGCTGACAAAAACGGCCCGTGGGGAACCAGTGCGCTTTGCGGAAAACACCTGCATTTAAGATAGGGGGCTCGAGCCGGCGAATGGCCCGGCTTGACCTTCATCCATCGCGAAAGGTTCGGAACGGTGCTGGGCCATTCGCCGGCTGGTGACCTGAGATCCTGAGTGGCCCCTGCGAGAGGGTCACACACCCCGAAGGTAACCGTGCTTCACCAACGTGACCGTCGCGGCGATCATCCCAAGAGGCGAAGAGACGTGGAAGGGCTCTTGTGGTGCGCCGCCTCGGTCGCGGGGCTGGTGGGGCTGGGGGCGCTGGTGGAAGCCGCCCGACCCCGGCGAGGAGGGCGGCGTCAGCGACAGGCGAGGATGTCGGGGCCTGTACCCGAGCGTGGTGCCCTGATGACACCTCCCGCGGGACTTAGGAGAGGAGGGTAAAGCCTCCACTGGTCCCTCCTGGATGACGAGAGCGTGCCGCGACGTGCCGATGCCGGCGTAACACGCTAACCCACAGTCGGGCTGGTGGGCGGCGGACTCCCACGGGACCCATGCGACGCCCCCCACCCCAAGAAAGGAGACCCAGAATGCGCACCTCTCAACACATACAGATACAGATCGGCGTTCTTGTGGCCGCTGTAGCGCTCGTGGCGGCCACGGCTCTGGCTTGTCCCAAGCTCGACGTGGTAGGTATAGGGAAAGCCTACGGCCAGGAGGGGGATCGATGCGAGTGGCCGGACATACACAATGCGGTGCTGAACGCATGGTCGGACGCGGAGAACGATGCCTACTTTAAGGCAGGGTCGGAGTGTTTTAACGTGTCCTGCCCCTTTTTCGATGCCGAGAGGGGGGGCATCCAGGGCATCGGGTGTGACATTGTGGATGGGGCGCCGCGCGTCATCGTCACCGCCACGCTGGCGGTGCAATGTAGCGATCCCGACTGACCGCACCCGCACCGCAGCGGCATCGAGTCCTCAGCCCGCGGAAGGCTCAACCGGACTGCACTAGCGCCATGCAACGGGGCGGCTGGCTCGATCGGCGGTGCGCTCTTAAGCCGCATTCGCTCGCTGTAGTCTCCCGCGCCCGAGGCGCAATCGGCGCTTATCATGGCGAGCGGCCGTCAGGTTCAGCCGTGCGCGCCTCCAAGAGGCACCCGTGATGAACGGGCCGTTGGCCGAGGAGATGAAGTCGGAGGTGAGAGGGAGCCGGCTCCGCCCTATTACAGGGAGGGGGAGGACCGGCTCATACCACCCGCCAGTGGGGTGAAGGGGGAGGCTCTCCACATGAACGCTCTAAACCATCTCGGCCGTATCTGCCTTATCATCGCGGCTGCCGTTGTCGTGTGGGGTATCGCAGGGCCATCGCCCGCTGATGGAGACGAGGCCTTACTGCGCTCATGTGCGAGCGCGATTGCAGGTCTGCCCATTAATGTCGACGTGGGTTACAGCGCGGGCTCTCCGCGCGAGGTGATCGCGCCACCATTCGCGGTCGGTAACGAAAACTGCCTTGATTTCACATGGATCGGAGGTTGGTTCTGGTTTACCATGCGGTTCTACCCCGAGTGGGGGGATCCCCATCACGTCATCGGCATGGGACTGCAACCATAGCACGATCGAGTACGCCGTCTACCTCGGCTCCGGCAACAGTTGGCAGTACTGGGGGGGTGGTCTCATGTATGGGAAACTTTCGAACGGGACGTGCGTGTACTCAGTGTCCAACTTTCCCCAGCAGCCCGGGAACGATACGATCAGCTATGCTAATCCTGCGTTCTTCTGGCAGCCGTCCTACACGGAGTTTCGTGTGGCGATTCGATCCTGGTCGCATAACGACCGCAGTTTGGGCCATCCTGGCAATCTGTGCTCGAGCTTGAACTGCTATTGGCCTACGAAGCTGCTGCTATCCGGATGGTAGAGAATTTCCTTTAGCGGATCCGGGGAAGAGCACCAAGGCTATGAGCAGGCCCAACGGCCACACCTGGCCACGACCGAGCCTGCAGGTTAGTCAACGCCTCGTGTGAGGAACACCCAGATATTCCACCGGTTCGGAGGTCCGTGCGTGTGGGCATTGTCAAGTTAACGGATAGAGCAGTAAAATAGGGTGGTTGAGTGGGATGTTCGGGTCATTTCGAGGCCATTTTATCTCCCCAAGTGGGACGCCAGAGCCTCAGAACCGGACGAAATACCCGCAGAGTGGAAGGTCTTGTTTCGCTCAGCAGTTAACTTGACAATGCCGATCCTTCGCCTTGGGTGAGATCCCGTATGTCAGAGAACATCCTTGTTGCTGTCGCCTGGCCTTATGCGAACGGGCCACGTCATGTGGGACACGTCGCGGGCTTCGGCGTGCCCAGCGATATCTTCGCCCGTTATCACCGCCTCAAAGGCAACCGCGTCCTGATGATCTCGGGCACCGATGAACACGGCACCCCGATCACCGTTGCTGCCGAACAGGAGGGGGTCACGCCGCGTGAACTGGCTGAGCGCTACAACCGCGTGATCCGTGAGGATCTCCGCGAGTTGGGGCTGTCATACGACCTGTTTACCCGCACGACGACGCAGAATCATTACCGGATTGTGCAGGAAGTCTTCACCACACTCTTAAGCAAGGGCTACATCATCAAGCAACAGGCGCCGGGTACCTTCTCAGCCGTGACCGGGCGAACACTCCCGGACCGCTATGTCGAGGGAACATGCCCCATCTGTCGCTATGGAGCGGCCCGAGGGGACCAGTGTGACCATTGCGGCCATCAACTCGACCCGACAGACCTCATTCAGCCGCGGTCGCGGATCGACGGCAGGCCGCCAGTGTTCCGGCAAACCGAACACTTCTACCTCGATCTGCCCGCCTTCGCTATCCAGTTGCGTGCCTGGCTTGAGTCGCAAGACCACTGGCGGCCGAACGTGCGTGCCTTCTCTCTGGGGTTGCTCGACAACCTGAAGCCGCGCGCGATCACACGCGACTTGGAGTGGGGGGTGCCTATTCCACTCGCGGGCTACGATGACAAGCGGATTTACGTCTGGTTTGATGCCGTCATCGGCTACCTCTCGGCGTCGATCGAGTGGGCGCAGTGGGTCGGCCGGCCCGATGCCTGGGAGGAGTGGTGGCTCAACCCCGCTGCACACCACTATTATTTCATGGGCAAGGACAACATCGTCTTTCACTCGCTCATCTGGCCAAGCATGCTCATCGGCTGCGGTGCGGACGTTGGGGGCGGCGCCCAGGCCACGAGGGGCTCTCCCTTGCAACTTCCCTACGAGGTAGTCTCCAGCGAGTATCTCACCATGGAAGGGAAGAAGTTCAGCAGCAGCAGGGGCGTGACGATCTACGTGCGGGACGTGCTCTCCCGCTACGCAGCCGACGCCCTACGCTTCTATCTGGCCATCGCCGGGCCGGAGACCCAGGATACCGATTTCACCTGGGCGGAGTTTGTGCGCCGCAACAATGATGAACTCATCGCGAACTGGGGGAACCTGGTGAACCGAGTGCTGGCGATGGCGTATCGGTTCTTCGGTCAGGTGCCGGAGCCGGGCAACCTGGAGGAGGCCGATCGGTCTCTCCTGACAGCCGTTGAGGGTGGGTTTACCTCGGTCGGTGGTCTCATCGAAGAAGCGCGTTTCAAAGCGGCCTTGAGCGAAGCCCTGCGTTTGGCGGATCTTGCGAACAAGTACGTAAGCGATCAGGAACCCTGGAAGCTGATCAAGAGTGACCGGCAGCGGGCGGCGACAGTCGTGTATACGGCGCTGCAGGCCGTGGACGACCTGAAGGTGTTATGCACGCCGTTCTTGCCTTTCAGCTCGCAGAAGCTTCACACCTTGTTAGGCTATCAGGGCTGCCTGGCCGGGCCGCTCGTGTTTCACGAGGTTGCGGAGGCCCCGGGGGTGACCCACCGCGTCTTGACCGGCGACTACCATTCCTGGGTGGGGCGCTGGGAGCCGACTCGGCTCCCCGTTGGTCAGCGCCTACAGCAACCCGTACCGTTGTTCGACAAGCTCGATGAATCCGTGATCGAGGAGGAACTGACTCGACTGCGCAATGCACGGAATCAGTCGGGGTAATGGGTTTCTAACGATGAGGGCCGCCTATATGACTACTTTCGGGAACTCGCGACCGGGACCTCGCGCGGTACCCGTCGAGGCGGACGATCACCGACTGGATGATCGCTGCGGGGTTCGACACGGTCAGATGGCATTGTCAGCTTATGAGGCTGATACCTCCATCAGGCACACGGGTACGCTACTCTGATCCTCCCTGCCTTTTAGGCAGCTCGCTCCGTACCCGTGATCTCGGTCCTACGCTCGCATCGAGGGCTCATTTCTTGACGGTAGGCGGACGCTGACAGCCGATGCCGTTGCGGGCGGAAGTGTCGGGCTATGGGACCGCACGCGGACGAGAAGCGTTGCGCATGTCCCGGTGACTTGAACCCCGGCAGGCGCCGTTCCCGCTGGCGGGTGGGCTGATGGGAGTTTTCGGCCTGTGTTTAGTCCCAAGGTGTGATGGTGTATAATATATGGCTTTACCATCACAGAAGGCCTTATGGGACAGCTACTCCACGGGAGCGCCCGCACGACAGCGGCACTGCGTCGAGCGATACAGCATAGTCAAGAAAGTCTAGCCAAGCTGGCCGCACGGTATGACCTCAATCCCAAGACTGTTGCGCAATGGAAGAAACGGGCGTCTGTCCATGATGCGCCGATGGGGCCGAAACAGCCGCACTCCACGGTACTGACAAAGGAAGAAGAGGCGCTGACTGTGACGTTTCGCCGGCAGACGCGCCTGCCGCTGGATGATTGCCTGTACGCCTTGCAATCGACCATCCCCCACCTGACGCGATCGGCGCTCCCCCGTTGTTTGAAGCGGCACGGCATCAGCCGCTTGCCAGCCATCGAGGGCGGTAAACCCCAGAAGAAAAAGTTGAAACGCTATCCGATCGGCTACTGCCACATCGATATTGCCAGAGTGCGCACGGAAGAAGGCAAGCTTTCCCTGTTTGTCGCCGTCGATCGTACATGCAAATTTGCCGATGCCGAGCGGCATGAAGAAGCCACCAAACTGGTCGTGGCTCAGTTCCTCCGGAACTTGATTGCCACCGTGCCCTGTGAGATCCACACGGTGTTAACCGATCACGGCATCCAATTCACCAACCGCGAGCGCGATGTATATGCCTTTCATCATATCTTTGACCGTGTCTGTCATGAGGATGACATCGACCATCAGCTCACCGAAACCAACCATCCCTGGACCAATGGCCAAGCCGAACGCATGAACCGTACGCTCAAAGACGCCACCGTGAAAAAGTGTCACTACCAGACCCATCACCACCTGAAAGAGCATCTGCAGACCTTCCCGATGGCCTACAACTTCGCGAAGCGACTCAAAACGCTCAAAGGACTTACACCCTATGCGTGCATCTGTCAATGCCGGCACAAAGAGCCAGGACGCTTTACCGCGAATCCGTCCTATCACACCCTGGGACTAAACATCTACCGTGCCCTGCCTGCATCCCTCACGGCCATCATCTGTAAAGCTAACTCTACAAAAGACTTGAGATTCAGGACGCCCGCGAGATTGTATGCATATAACACCCTCCTCGAGTGGTTGGCGCAAGACCTCAAGGACATGGCGGCGAAACTCGGGCAATTCATCCAGGAAGAGCACACCATTGTGGGCCAGCGACACCTCACCCGGCATCGGCACGTGGCCCCCGCCGATCAGCCCCGCATCCGAGA
>JBKPCR010000189.1:0-14025 GCA_046727435.1 bacterium
GCTTCCCACAGGCGCGTCATGCGCCAGGGGCGAAAGATGTGCATGTTGGCGGCAATGGCCGTGGAGCCATCACCGCGACCCAGCCGGCTCATGCCCAGCATGTAATCATGCACCGACCTGACGCCGAGCCCACCCAACTCCTCCGCGACACAGGCGGCCATGGCGCCACTCTGTTGCATGGCGGCGATGTTCTCGAACGGAAAGCTGCCGTCACGGTCATGTGCGGCGGCGCAGGTAGCGAAGTCCGCCGCATGTTGTTCGGCGAGCGCAGCAAAACGCTGGCCTGATTGCGTCAATGGTTGCAAGGCGAAGTCCATAACAGCCCTCCTCAGCCATCCACCTTTTTTCTACGAGAATGCGGTATGATAGTCAATCTCTTCTTGCGGCGGAGAGTGAACGGACAGCCCCCGCCGACCCATACAGGCTTCAACACACCCATCAAGAGGACATCACACATGGATCTTCCCAGAGGAGCAACGACGCAGTTGACCCCTGACCTGCGCATCTGTCGCCTGCTGAATGGCTTGTGGCAGGTCTCCGGCGCGCATGGAGTGATCGACCGCCGTGCGGCGATCGAGGACATGTTCGCCTACCATGACGCTGGCTTTACCACCTGGGATCTGGCCGATCATTACGGCCCAGCGGAGGATTTTATCGGCGAATTCCGACACCGGCTGGCTGCCAACCGTGGCGTCGACGCATTGGCCACCCTCCAGGCCTTCACCAAATGGGTGCCGGAGCCGGGTCGGATGACGCGGTCCATCGTCGAGGAAAACATCAAGGTTTCATTGCGGCGCATGGACGTCGACCATCTTGACCTGCTGCAGTTCCACTGGTGGGATTACGGCGATGCCAACTACCTGGAGGCGCTGCGTTACCTAGCCGAGCTGCGCGACGAGGGCAAAATCCGTCATCTGGCCCTCACCAACTTCGATACAGAACATTTGAACATCATCGTCGAGCATGGTATCCGCATCGTGTCGAACCAGGTGCAGTATTCGCTGATCGACCGCCGGCCCGAGGTACAGATGAGCCAATTCTGCCAGGCACATGACATCCAGCTCCTCACCTACGGGACCGTCGGCGGCGGATTGCTGTCGGAAAGCTATCTTGGGCAGCCGGAACCTACGCGCGGAGTCTTAACCACCGCCAGTCTGCGTAAATATAAGCAGATGGTGGATGCCTGGGGTGGCTGGGGGCTGTTTCAAGAATTGCTCAGCGCCCTCAAACACGTCGCCGACAAGCATCGGGTCAGCATCGCCAATATTGCGGTGCGCTATATCCTGGATCGCCCCGCTGTGGCAGGGGTGATCGTCGGCACACGCCTGGGAGTGGCCGAGCATCGGGAGGACAATGCCCGCAGCTTCGACGTCTCCCTGGATGCCGAGGACCATACCCAGATCGAGGCCATTCTTGGCAAGTCGCGCGATCTGTACCAACTAATCGGGGACTGTGGCGATGAATACCGGCGCTGAGGGCGAATTCCACTAGACGAGTGCGTATCGATAGCAGCCCATCAGGACATATGGCATGGTGGGAAAACGCCCATGACCGTTTTCTCAGGAATAACCATGTTTGGCAAAGAAGTTTGTTAATTATAGAGCAGCAAATTTTATATAAGTAGAGGTAATGGGTGAAAATAGATAGGCTCGATGTGGCGCGATGAGAGGATCTCCCATTGGAGGGATTGGCCTTATGTACGTGTCATAGGCAAGGGAGAATTGGGTGGTGATCCGCTTATCGTGCATCCGATTCATTAGTGCTTTCGTCGTGCTGCTCGGCCTTTTGTTGGTATCTTGCATCGGGAGTAGAGAGGCGGAAACAGCTATCAAAGTCGGTTTGATTGCGCTGCTCTCCGGCTACCTCGCCCCCTCGGGAGAGGCCATCCAGCGCGGTATGCTGCTGGCCATTGATGAGGTGAACAATGGAGGCGATTGGGCGGCTGGCAGGCGGGGTAGCGCACGACTTCAACAATCTCTTAATGGTCATTGCAGGGTACAGTGACATGTTATGCCGCCGCCTTGGCTCTCACCACCCTCTCTACAAGGCTGCTGCGGAGATCCAGGGTGCTATAGACAAGGCGGCAGGCTTGACTCGTCAGCTCTTGGCATTCGGCCGACGACAAACGCTGCAGCCAAGAGTCATCGACCTCAATGCCGTGGTGACCGAGATCGGCACCATTTACCACAGGTTGAAGCACGCGTGGAGATAGAAGAGACGACGCACCCTGCCATGATGCTACCGGCAGGCTCGGAAACCATCGTCGTAGTGGAAGATGAGAGGCAAGTTCGAGAGCTAGTACAGGAGATCCTCCAGGCCCAAGGCTACACGGTATTGACCGCGGCCGACGGTGAAGAGGGCTTACGTCTCTGCACCGAATATGACGGGCCCATCGATCTCTTGCTTACTGATGTCGTCATGCCCGGATTGAGTGGCCCCGAGATGGCCCAATGCATCCTGCCCGTGCACTCGACGATTAAGGTCGTGTTCATGTCGGGATATGCGAGCGATGCTATTGGCGATCACGGAGTCCTGGACCCAGGCACCGCATTTCTCCATAAGCCGTTTACGCCGGATATCCTGATTGGCAAGGTGCGGGAAAGGCTTGATTTGCCTTGAGACTGTCTGACTCGGGTGCGATTCTCATACGTGTAGTGGGGCCGTCGATACTGTCCTGTCAGCATACCACCATCCTGCACGATATGGCCCTCCCTGAGACCATCGAAACCACACGCGGCAGGGCGATGATCTGCAAGGCGTTCATGGGCCGTGTATAGCCGATTCCTGAAGGTTACCACAAGCGTTCGTGCCCTGGATGAGTGGCGGTCGAGTATTGGCCGGGGCTACAGGCGATTACACTTGACAACGAGCAGCGGCTAAGGTACTCACAGAGGATACTTGTCCCCCATTTCAGGGGGAGTGTGCAGCGGATGGCTCTTCTCGATCATTCTTTCACTACGTGCGGGGCAGCACCGCCGTGATGGTGCATCGAAACTGCCCAAGCCGTGGCATAGCGATGCGAAGGCAGTGCCCACAGGAGGGACGGCGACATGCCACTGTATATGGATATCCACCGCAATGCGGTGGGGTTGACCGATGAATCCGCCGCGGCTGCCCATCAGAAGGACCTGGAGGTGCAGCATAAACACGGCGTCCGGTACCTGAGCTATTGGTATGACAAAGATCTGGGTAAGGTCTTCTGTCTGGTGGATGCCCCGAGCAAAGAAGCGGCCGCGGCGGTGCATCGTGAAGCCCATGGGAATGTCGCGGACGAGATTTTCGAGGTCAAGCAAGGCGACTAATCCATAGGTCGGCAAGGGCACCCATGCAATGTCCGCAGTGCCATTATGATGCCCCGGGTGACGCCGCGTATTGTCCTAAGTGCGGCAACAAGCTGACGCTTCTCTGCGCGCAGTGTCGGACCGGGAATGCCCCCGACCATAAATTCTGCAAGCAATGCGGTCAGCCACTCGTGGCTTCCTCAGCCCTTATACCAGCTGGAGTAACGGCCGCTTCACCCCAGTCCTATACCCCCCAATATCTGGCTGAAAAGATCCTGACCTCCCGCGGCGCCCTGGAGGGCGAGCGTAAAGAGGTGACCGTCCTCTTCTGTGACGTCGTGGAGTCGTCGCGGCTGGCTGAGCGTTTGGATCCCGAAGCGATGCACCAGATCATGGACCAGGCCCTGCGGCTGATGGCTGAAGCCATCCATCGCTATGAGGGGACGGTGAATCAGTTCCTGGGAGACGGCCTGATGGCTCTTTTTGGGGCCCCCCTAGCCCTCGAAGACCATGCTCTCCGGGCGGTCATGGCGGCCCTGATGATCCAGGAAACGATCAACGCCTATAACGAGCAGCTCAAATCCGAGCGCGACGTGGAGATTCGCCTGCGCCTGGGCCTGAATACTGGCCTGGTAGTGGTCGGCCGCATCGGCGATGACCTGCGCATGGATTACACCGCCGTCGGCGACACCACCAACGTAGCCGCTCGTCTGCAAAGCCTGGCTGAGCCTGGGACGATTCTCATCGGGGAGGCCACCCAGCGCCTGGTGGAAGGATACATCCATAACGCAGCGCAAGGGCCGGTTCAGGTCAAAGGGCGAACCGAGGCGGTCCAGGTGTATGAGGTGACCGGCCGCCGGAGGAGGCGCAGCCGCCTGGAGGTCAGCATCGATAGAGGGCTCACGCCCCTGGTGGGACGCGAGCGAGAGCTCAGCCTCCTGCACGACTGCCTGACACGTGCCAAGGCCGGGCGCGGACAGGTGGTGGGCATTGGTGGTGAGCCAGGCATCGGGAAGTCTCGTCTCCTGTATGAGTTCCGCAAGACCCTGGAAGAGGAGCGCATCATCTGGCTGGAAGGCCACTGTGTGGCTCAAGGCCAAAACACCCCGTATCTACCGATCCTGGAGATCCTGCGGACGAATTTTCAGATCGAAGATGGAGATACCTCGCTGCAGCTTCGGGAGAAGCTGCGCCGCGGCATCCGCCACCTCGATGCCAGTCTCGACGGATTCCTTCCCTACTTGGACGAGCTCTTCGGTCTCCCTGCCGAGGATGAGCTCCTGACGCAACTGCATCCGCACCTCAAGCAGTGGAAAACGTTCGAGGCCCTGCGGGCGCTGACGATGGCTGGAAGCCAGCGCCGCCCGCACGTCATCGTGATCGAAGATCTCCACTGGCTGGACAAGACCTCCGAGGAGTATCTCACGTTTCTCATCGAAAGCCTGGCTGGCACACCCGTCCTGCTGCTGACCACCTATCGTCCGGGGTATGCCGTGCGCTGGGCTGCCAAGACCTACTATACGCAAATCGCTCTCGACCGCTTGACTCGACAGGCGGTTGAAGAACTGCTGCATGCGCTCCTTGGGGCAGATCCCAGGCTCGCTCCGCTCATGCATCTCTTGACGGAGCGCACCGAAGGGAACCCTTTCTTCATGGAGGAGAGTGTCCGGATGCTCGCCGAGAGCCAGGTTCTGGCTGGTGCGCGGGGTGCCCATCGCCTAGTGAAACCTTTGCAGACGATTCGGGTGCCGTCCACCGTCCAGGCTGTGCTCGCAGCGCGCATCGATCGCCTCCCTGCTGAGGACAAGCACCTGCTGCAAACCGCTGCAGTCATCGGCAAACAGATTCCCCTGGCGCTGCTCCAGGCTGTGGCTGACCAGCCCGGGGACGCACTGCGGCGAGGATTGGCTCGTCTCCAGGCCGCCGAGTTTTTGTATGACATGGGCCTGTTCCCCGACGTCCAATACGCGTTCACGCACGCTCTCACCCATGAAGTCGCCTATGATAGCCTCCTCCAAGAGCGCAGACGGGCCCTGCACGCATGGATCATCGAGACGATTGAAACATTGTATGCCGATCGGCTCGCCGAATGGCGGGATTGGCTCGCCTACCATGTGGTGCGGGGTGAAGTCTGGAGCAAAGCCCCAGCCTATTTTCATCCTAGCATTATGAGCGTCTCTCTATGCCTGGAAGCCTCACTCTGGTGGCAAGGCGAACATGAGCGGGCTGTTGAGTTGGGCCATCACGAGATCACCATTGCCGCTGAGTTCAAGAACTTCGGACTGCAGATCTGGGCACATTTCTACTTAGGACAGGGCTATCATGCCATGGGCGACTATCCCCAGGCCATCGATTTTCTCCGACGCAGTGTTGCCTCTCTCGAAGGCGACCTCCAACGCGAGCGCTTCGATATGCCTGGGCTGGCCTCTGTGCTCTCCCGTTCCTGGTTGGTCTGGTGCCTTGCCGAGCAAGGCAGGTTCAGCGAAGGTTTAACCTACGGCGAAGAAGCCTTACAGATCGCCGAGAACGTCGATCACCGCTATAGCCTCATCGTCGCATGTCTGGGTCTTGGCGTGCTGTATCTCCAAACAGGAGAGCCTCAGAGGGCTATTGCAGTGCTCGAACGTGGGGTGGCCCTGAGCCAGGCCGAGAGACTCCCGCAGTTGTTTCCCCTCGTGGCCGCGCCCTTGGGGGCGGCGTATGCCATGGCTGGTCGGGTCGCCGAGGCCACGCTACTGCTGGAAGAGGCCGTAGAGCGGGGGGCTGCCCTGAACTTCTTGGGTATCCAGGCCCGCCGGGTGGCCTGGCTAAGCGAGGCCTATCTGCTGGCGGATCGCAGCGATGAAGCTATATCTCTCGCCACTCGCGGGCTCGATCTCTCCCGTGCCCATAAGGAACGCGGCCATGAGGCGTGGATCCTGCGGCTGCTGGGCGACGTCTATGCACAACAACACCCGCCCGCCTGTGACCCGGCCGAGGCCGCCTACCGACACGCCCTGACCTTAGCGGAAGAACTTGGAATGGCGCCGCTCCAGGCCCACAGTCACCTCGGACTTGGCACGCTGTATGCCGGGAGCGGTCGACTGCAGGAGGCCCATGCCCAGCTGTCTGCCGCTGTCGACCTCTTTCGCACCATGGACATGAGGCACTGGCTGCCACAGGCGGAGGCAGTCCTGACCCAGGCGGGCGGATTAGGGACAACGAGCGCAGGTCAGCGCTGACAGCCGCGACCTCCGCCAACTCTGCGCCTACTTACCCCCAGCGCGGCTGCTCATCTGGGTTGATCCCCAGCGCTGTCTTGGCTACGAATTCATGTGTCAAGAACGAGTTGGCCGGGTGGATGCGGCCAAGTCGTGCATCACGGAACAGCCGCTCCAGCCCAGCCACCTTGAAGATCCCGAAACCACCCGCCAGCTCCATGGCATGATCGACGACTTTCCATGCGCCTTCGACCGCTCGGTATTTAGCGGCAACGATCTTGGCCCCCCAGCCATGACCGTAATCCACACCGTCAGACCAATCCTGCGCCACCTTCTCGATGTGTGGGCCGATCGCCTCGAGCTCTATGACCATCTCGGCGACTGCATGTTGGACCTCGGCGTGATACGCCATGGAGCGCGACAGTGCCAACGACGTTTTTCCCTTGATGTTGTCGATGGTCCAGTCCAGGGCACGTTGCGCCAGGCTGTAGTAGATATTGCCGAACACCAGCAACGCCCAAGCGAAAATTCCCAGCACAAAGCGGTCGATTCCCGCCGCACCCGCCGATACCACGCGGCCGATATATTGATCCGGCACAAACGCCCCTTCCAGCACTGTATCATCGCTGCGGGTGGCACGCATGCCCAGTACGTCCCAGGTTTCCTTAATGGCATAGCCCTTGGTACCGCGGGGCATGAAGGCGTGGATGATTTTGGGCGCAGCCGGATCACTGCTGTCCATGCCGTGGATGCCCAGATAGGTCCATACCGGTGTGAGGCTGCCGAAGGATTTTCGACCGGTAAAGCGATAGCCGCCGTCGACGCGCTCGGCTCTGGTAGTGGACAGCAGTAGGGGCATATCGTTGCCGCTCTCAGCATGGCCAGCGGCAAATACCTCGCCATTCACCACATCCTTGAGGAGCCACTCCAGGGATTTGTCGCCGGCGTGCCATAAGTCGGCGGCGACACCGGTCCAATACAGGTGCATGTTTATTCCCAGGGCAGTAGCAGGGGCGTGGTAGGCGAGACGGCGTTGCTCCTGAGCGACCTGGGCGAGAGACATCCCCAAGCCCCCCAACTCCTTCGGTACCGCTAAGAGGAGGTAGCGGGCCGCGCGCAGTTCCTCGAAGTCTTCGCTGAAGAAGCAGTTGTCGCGATCGTAGATGGCGGCGCGTTCTGCGCAGCGAGCCAGAATTTCCTCGGAGAGTACCGATTGTCCCGTCAACGTCATATACATCCTCCTTTCAATAGTTCCCGCATGAAGCAGGGTGGATGATTGGGTTGGTGGCGAGTGCAGCCCAACCAACTCTGATCGCACATTTCGGCAGAGAACAGGCATAAGGTCCTTCATGGGGCAAAGATGATACCATCGCCGTTTTTTGAGTGCAAGTACTTGAAATTACAGTGCTCATTAGTAGGCTGGAAGGAAAGGGTCATGGGCACCGCATGAGCACGCCTATACAGTGGTGCTCGGGTTGGAGAGAGGGAAGCACCGCTTTAGCTTGTTAATTCACGGCACTCCGGTCGCTGTGTAGGTGAACACACGCTGGTTATTTCTACACAGCCGGGTTTGACTATGATCTCCAGGCGATAGGGTGCGCCAACGCCTGCACTGGCGCCAAGGTTATGTTCTAATGTTCCCCCGATGCAGGCACGGATTTTGCTCCCAAAATCGAAGTTTGCGACAGAACCCGAATTAGAGCGGAGACAGAACCAGGTCCCTGAGCATTTGGGGGTGGAAAGATCATGACTATCTCGAAGCGACCACATCCAGATCGCTCGCCTGGAAGATCGAACGATTTGACTAGGAAAGGAAGAGGAAGCCCGCGCCCGAGCGTGGCGTTCTTCTTTCCTTAGGCCGTTTCCAGGCCGTTTCCCCCTCAAGGCCACCGCGGTGCATGATCATTGACACTGCGGCTTAACCCCAC
This sequence comes from bacterium, assembly GCA_046727435.1. Lineage (GTDB taxonomy): Bacteria > Tectomicrobia > Entotheonellia > J063 > CAVPRW01 > CAVPRW01. The sequence continues at coordinate 8,410 of JBKPCR010000189.1, forward strand.
TACACTCGCGTCGTGACGACAAACCCTTTCACTCCGAGGTGCTCGGTGGCGCGAGGACACACGCCACACTGGCAACCCATCAGCGTCCTTTCAACAGGAGAAGCTTGTGGGAAAGGTCGTTGACATGGCGAAGGGAACCTTGAGTCGGCTCGCGCTGAGCTTACCCCCTGCGCTCTACTACCCGGGTTATCGGGCGTACTGGCTCGGACTTCTGGCTTCGGTCGGTGGCTTTCAAATGCTACGCTTCGGCCAATCCTGGTTGATCTACCAACTCACAGGCTCTCCCTTGGCCCTCGGCTATGTGGGACTCGCTAGCGGTGTGTCGGCCATTGGTCTCAACCTCTTTGGCGGGGTGTTTGCCGACAAATTCGACCAACGCCGCTTGATTATGACCACTCAGAGCCTCACCGCCGGCCTCATTTTTGTGCTGGCGACCCTGACGCTCCTCGATGCCGTCCAGGTCTGGCACGTGGTGGTCATCGCCTTGGGCGTGGGTGCGGTAGAAGCCTTCGACGGGCCAGCCCGTCAGGTCCTCTATCCGCATCTAATCGACCGTAGGGTCATGGTCAGCGCGGTGGCGCTGAACTCCGCGGTCTGGCAGGGGACCCGCATCATCGCCCCAGCGGTGGCAGGCTTCATCATTGCTTGGGCTGGGACCGCCGTGGCTTTCTACTTGGCTGGCCTGGGGTTCTTAACCATGGCCACTATGACGTATGGCCTCCGGGTCTCACGGATCACGAGGAAGGGACGGGGCAGCGCTGCCCACGACATCCTGGAAGGGCTAATGTTTATCCGGCAGAATGCTGCATTCTCGTTCCTCATCGCCATGACCTTTTTTAACAGCTTCTTCGGCCTGGCGTATATCACGCTGATGCCGGTGCTCGCCGTGGACATCCTGCATGTAGGCGCGAAAGGTCAGGGTCTGTTGATGAGCGTGGGAGGAGTGGCTGCGTTACTCACCACGCTGTGGTTGAGCTCGTGGAGCAACGTCGGGTCTAAAGGGTGGCTGATCATCGGCGGCGGTGTGATGAGTGGGCTATCTGTCGCCGCATTGGGGCTGACTTCTGCATTCGTGGGGTCCTTCCCGCTAGCTCTGGCCATCATGTTTGTCATTGGCATCTGCAACACCACCTATACCACCTCGATCCAGAGCTCCCTCCAGATGCTGGTCCCAGACGGCATGCGCGGACGTGTGATGGGTTTCTATGGCGTGACCTATAACATCGTGCCTCTGGGTGGGATGCTGGCGGGCGCCCTGGCCAATCTCATCACCGCACCCTTGGCCATAGCCGTGGGTGGGCTCGCCGTCGCCGCCTTTGCCATCGGACCAGCCATGATGAACGCAGAGATCCGCAATCTGCGTACCCTGCTGCGTCAGGCCGAAACAGCCGCAGCATCCCGCATGGAAGCATAGCCACTCGGGCTGATGTCCGTTTCTGTTCCCTGAGCTCGCTTCTGCTCTCCTACCGCTGAAAGTTCTGTATCTGCCAATACGATTGTGTACACGCACTGTCCCGGTATCCGTATGTCCATGCGCGTCCGGTCCAGGTGCAGACATAACCCAGCACATAGCTTGGGTTTGCGAGTTCGGTGGAGGTCATGGCGATGGTCGTGTTCGCGGTCTTGGGAGACTAGGCATTGGAGATGAGAGGCTCAGTGCTGGTGGTGGAAATGGATGTCCAGTGGGTATCCCCCTGTTTGAAGAGCTACCCTGTGTTGTAGATGTACTGCCTGCGAGATCCTTTGCCGAGGTGATAGTGGGCGGCTCTTGCCATATTCGCACATCGGCCTCCTGGTAAAGTTCAAAAAATTATACCATGATCATCCATCGTATTCATTGGAGACATATGATATCATATCTAAGGTTCTGAGTAGAAGTGGTATCCGAAGCGCAGGGAAGAGTCTAAGGAGGTGTTTCATGAAAGTCCCCCCGTGGTGTAAACCAGCCTTTTGGGGAGTCGTCGTCGGCGCGTTGGGGATCATGATCCTCGGCTTTGCCTGGTGGGGCTGGGTCCTTGGCAGCACCGCTGAGCGTATGGCCAAAGCCCGTGCTGACGAAGCCGTGACGGCCATGCTTGTGCCCATCTGCGTGGAGAAATTCATGGGGCAGGCCGATGCGGCGATGAAGCTCACAGAATTCCAGCGCAGCGCTTCATGGCAGCAAAGTCAACTGATTGAACGAGGAGGGTGGGCGACCGCGACGGGCAGCAAAGACCCGAATACGGCGGTGGCGCGTCTGTGCGCCCAACAGCTCGTGAACCGCAAAACCTAGCCTGCTCACAAGCGCAGAACGAAGGAATCCACAAGCCCCGCCACGTCTACACGTGCGCGGGGCTCATCATAGGCGCGCCGCGCATCAGCATCCCTACGAGTGCAAATAATGGTGGCGCTATCAAGGATTGCCTCATACCTCCACCGGATACAAAGAAGTCCAAACGAGCCAGAACCCCTCATTCGCACCTATATGCATCTCATCACACCATCCCTCACCTTTTCTCGAAGGACAACGCCTGTTCGCGCAGCTGCCAGACCACCAATGAACAGGACGTGCCATCCCCTCTTTTACCCCACCTCACCCGAGCGTGGGATTCTTCTTGCCTGAGCTCGTCCTCCTCACACCGCAGTCTTCTTATCCAAAGATTTGAGAAGTCTTCATAACGATCTCTTCCTTACCGGCATCCCCTATGCACCGCTTCGCTGCATCTCAGCGACCGTTCCCATCAGCCACGATAGCTCTACAGTAGAGATGAATATGGTTCATGATTTTCATGAAAACAATTCGTTGGATTTTTGCATGATGAGGGACAATATTATATACCAAGCGGTTGGTAGATCGGACCGCATAACATCAAGCATGGTTGTCTATAAGAAGGAGAGCAGGATGCACACCCATGGACATACTACCGTATGGGGAACCCACATCGGCGTCGGCCGCACCGGTGACGTGAAAGGCTGGTACCAGCAGCTCCGAGACTGGTGGGCAGCGCGCAAAGCTGCACGCCAAGAAGCGAGACTTGCCTCGCTCCGTGCCTGTTGGGACAGCAAGCGTGAAGTTGTGACACCATTCCGTGCAGAAGCAGCCCCTGAGATGGCCGCAGCGCAGCATGCCCTCTCCGTGGTCACTATGCTCTACGGTCTTGGCGCGTAGGCGACCGTATCTTCGCAACTCCGGGAACTCCGGCAGCATCCCCCGGAGACGCGGATCAGATGAGAGGCGACATGGACGCCAATACCCTATTCTAGGCCGTGCTTCCCCGCACGGCCTTTTTCTTTCCCAATCTCATCTCCTCCGCCCGCCACACCTCTGCCTCTCAGACGGAACAGGTGAGCGTAATGTTACTGTCTAGGGGGACGGTAGCTGACACGCTTTTTCACTTGTTAGTAAGTTTTTGGAGTGGCTTGGCTGCCATTCCCTGAGAGCCTCTCGAAGGCCAGCGCCTGTTCGCGCCGCAGCCGGCACGCTCCCCTCCCTGAGCTCGGCACCCGTTCCTATAGCGTTCCGCCCGGATGGTTACACCGACCGGAGTGGTGGTCTTTTCGGCCCGCCAGCCTCGAGAGGAAAGTACTTATGGTGGGTCGTCACGCCGAGGTCCTCAAACAACGTCTCACACGCTCCTGGAGAGGCCCTTTGCACCAGTGTGGCGAAGCGGCTGAGTTTCAGATCGAGGAGCAGGACAAGGGCGCAGAGTTCCCAACGCTCGATCATCAACCGCACGCAGCCTTCACGGAGCGGTGCCAGCAGGTGCGGCGTGTCATGCGTATTCGTTACCAACGCGGTGGCTTCGTCCTGCAGCCATGAACGGTATAGCTCTCGCATCGGCTCGAGGCTGGTGATCATTGCGCGGCCGTCAAGGGTTTGCTCTACCCATTCCAGTAGCGCAGAATCATACGGATGGCCAAGGTGGACATTTGACAATAGGCTCAGCAGGCTGGTGTTCATCGCTCCCTCCGTTCATCGCCGGGGTCGGTCAGTTGGTCAGGTTCCAAGGCAATTCATATTCTGCTATTCATAGCATATTTAATCATCATGTCAAATAATTTATCATACGCTTAAGAAAGGATGAGTATGGACCGCCTATCTGGGCGCGATCTGCACTCGAGGCATGACCACGATTTACCGGAAAATGCGCCACATCTAGCTGGTGGCGGTGCCCCTGCCGCGTGCCCGGGCGCTTCCTCTTTTGGCACTCGACCGACGAAGACATCCAGCAGACGCAAGAGGTAGGTACTTAGCTCCAGACCGCCCGACGGAGATGGAAGGCTCGCCCCGGCCGCCGCCGAAGCGCTCGCACGCAGGCGGGTTGACCCTCTTGACAAGCGGCAGGGGGACGTTATATTTAGAAATGGTGGGTCCGAAGGCCCACGGTTTATGGTAGGAATATCCGTGTGGCAGCAGCCCTTTGAAAGGAGCTCTGCGATGGATACGCCTCCCTGCTTCTAGGCGCGCCGTGTGGGTTGGTGTCCAGGCGGCGCGTATGCTGACACCCCTTCCGGATGTTTATGACCGGGAGGGGGTTTTTGTTGTGTGCCCCTGTTTGCTCGACAGGCTATAGCCTATCTCCTAGAAGTTCCCCATGGTATTTCAGTCGCCAGCAGTGCACGAGCTTCGCGAGACATCAAGGGACCGCCACGGCGAGACCAAGGCCGTGTGCGGTTTTTTTATGCGCCCCGCGCATGCGTGGCGGCAATCTCGCACATCACATGTCAGGAGGATCATGTCGTGGCGCATGGCACCGTGAAGTGGTTTAACGAACAAAAGGGGTTTGGGTTCATCATGCAGGATAATGGGCCGGATGTCTTCGTTCACTACTCGGCGATTGAAGCGTCGGGCTTCAAGTCCCTGAATGAGGGCGACCCGGTTGAGTTTGAGGTCACCCAGGGCCCCAAAGGGCCGCAGGCCAAGTCGGTGAAAAAGATCTGATCCACTGCGGGCTGATCTTCTGTCTCTCCCCCGCTCTTCCATCGCGATGCGCGGGGGAGGGACATTTTTTCCCCACGCAAGAACTCTGGGTACAGCACTCGGAGTCGATCTCACCTCTTTCCCTGACCATCCCCTAGCCGTCAACGCACCAGCTCCTACCGACTGCCGGCGACTCATCTCCAGAAATCCTCTGCAACCGTTGTGTCATCCGCTCTTATGCGCCAACTTTCAGCACCTGTCACCCCGTCCAACCCTGAGACCGCACACACCGAACCTCCGGCACCGCGACCGACATGCATCCCGCACCTGTGCATCTCTGGCGACCGCCGTGGTGGGCTCGGGCGTAATGGTCTTGGGAAGCCTGTCGCTCTCCCAGATCTCACCGACCTTGCCTTACGGCCGCGGCGGTGACTCCTTCGGTTGATTGCCGCGAATCTGCTCCTCCAGCCGCTTCAGGCTATCTGCCATCTCCTGACGCCCACGCTCGACCAGCTCTCGCATGTTAGTGAGTTGGGTTTGCATGTCGACGCGCTGGATCACCTGTAGATAGGTATAGACCGAGATCCCCAACGCGACGAATGCCACGATGAGCGCCAGTATCGCAGTGCCTGTCTGTCCTCGCTGATTCCGTAGGCTCATACGGCCTCCCTTTCCTCACGTGGGCCGCGCTGCACTCTCCAAGGATCAATGGTTAT
>JBKPCR010000190.1:0-6864 GCA_046727435.1 bacterium
ATGGTGTAGGCGACGTCACCGACGTACAGATCGCCGCGCGAGTCAACGGCGACACCGTGCGGGGCAATAAACTGCGTCGGCCCCTCGCCTTCTTCCGGTTGGCCAATGCGGGTCTGCAATTGCCCATGCAGATTGTAGACACTGACCCGATGCCCGAGGCCAGGTGCGTCGTCAACTCCACCCATGCCATTCAGTTCGCCAATAAAGAAGTTGCCCTCATGGTCTAGACAGATGCCATCTGGTCGATGGATGTTATTCCACATCGTCACGAACTTGCCGTTGGCGTCGAACACCTGGATGCGATGCGCCTCACGATCGGCGATGTAGACGTAGTCATCGCCATCGATCACCACGTTATGCGGCCGGATGAACTGGCCGGGGTCGATGCCCGGTTCACCCCATGACAGCACGTGCCGCCCATCGGGGGTGAATTTGTGGATACGGCTATTGCCATAGCCATCCGAGACATAGAGATAGCCTGTACGTTGGGATACAGCCACATGGGTGGGGCGGTTGAAGGGTTTGCCCTGCCATTTGGGGGCGGGCTGGTTGGGGCTGCCCAGGGTCATGAGCAGCTTACCATCGAGGGCGAATTTCTGGATCGTGTGCAGTCCATCGTCCACGCAGTAAATCGATTCGTCCGGACTGATATGGACGCCGTGCGGCCGGTCACTGAATTGCCCCTCGCCGAACGAGCGTAGGAAGTTGCCATCACGGTCGAAGACGACTACCGGATGCTCGCTACGGTTGAAGGCGTAGACGTTGTCCCTGGAGTCGACGGCAACCCCGGCCACATCGATGAATTCCCATCCCGGTGGCAGCTTTTCCCAATTTTCCACAGGCTCAAAAAGCAGGTTTCCACTACCGACTGTTGTGGCCATCTTGCACCTCCCTCCTTGCAACACGCCATGAGTTGCTTTCCGTCGCGCAAATCAGACCATTATCCGTGCGGAGTGGCAGTCCTGTCAACCAATCATCGCAACCGTCGTTATGCGCCCAAGGGTTGGGGAAAGGGGACTTCTTCGGATGGCACCCCTTTCGCGACGGGGGGAGGGGGGATTTCATCAGGTGCTGCGTCAGGCATATCCCCGCTGGCCTCAGTTGGGGTCTATATTGCTTTCTAGAACGCAATCTCTAATGGAATGTCACAGCCGGGCAGCATGCAGGCCTGATAGTTGTGTCCCATTGGGAAATGGGGGGAGAGTAAGTTTACTCGATGCTGTAGGGGATGGTGCGGCCAGGCCGACCATTCCCCATTGAGATACGCTAGAAGATCTCTCTCTTGGGTGAGAAGCACCTTCACTTGAGATAGAAGACCCTTGCAGAAAGAAGTTGCAATGCGACGATTTGCCACGGAGCAAGGCACATTCCAGCACCTGGCGCGACATGCTGAATGCCGGGCTGGCAGGATAGCTGCGCTCACCCGCCGGGATAGCCGACCCACGGCGAAATGCACGCGTCCACTTCCAGGCAGCCTAGTTGCTTCCCCGCTCACGCATTTCCCTGTGCATCAGGAGACGGGTGAGTCGGGCAGAGGTGAACGAGGTTTTGATGCACGCCTCGCGGAAAACGGGCCGAGGAAAAATCTTTCGGAATTCCCGCAATCTTGCGGGCGATGCGCTTCAGAGCCAGCAGGAGCGAGCGGTTCTTGATATAGAGGAGCTCATCGCGTAGCGTATCCTTCGGATCCATAAAATACCTGCCGCCCACTTGCGCTAAACCCGTCATCCCCGGTTTCACGGTGAGGCGGATCCGATGGCGGGGAATATCGCCGCAGAGTTTTTCGAGGAAGATGGGTCGAACCGGTCGAGGTCCCACTAAATTCATTTCGCCTTTGAGTACGTTCACGAGTTGTGGCAGTTGGTCGAGTTTCGTGCGCTTCAAGAACTTGCCGATGCAGGTGTAGTAGGCATCACGGTCAGCCAGCAACCGGGCGCCGACCTTCTCCTCAGCACCAGCGTGTAGGGTACAAAATTCATAGATGGTAAAAATGCGTCCATCTTTGCCGACACGCAGTCCCCGGTATAATATAGGCCCCTGGCTCGTTAACTTGATCAACAGGCCAATGATAAGGAATAGCGGTGCGAGCAGCACCAGGCTCACAGCGGTGAAGCCATACTGCATGATGTCGGACACATGGCTCGCCCTCACAGAGGTGTGTGCCGGCCTGCCCAGGCTGGAGAACTGCGCCATCAGGCGTGTGTTTTTGGCTGCATTCGTCATGTGCATGTTGTACCTCAAAAGCTGCGTCATCCGCTGAGTTCCGCCGCTGACCGCGCTCGGGGGCGAAGTTGTATGATGATTGGTCCGACCCCGACGATCTTTGCTCTTGCTTGGGCTTACGCGGCAGATACCGGGGAGGTGATTTGCTTCAATTGTTGCCGATGCGCCTTCAGCGTCCGGTTGGTGCGGACCAACGCCTTATGAAGGTGCCACAGGCTAGAGGTCGCCTCTTCCAGGACGTGTACCTGGGCTGCTACCTTATCCTCGTACGCCAGCGCATCTTGCGCCTCGAGTTGTTTCCATACTTTCAGAAGGCGGGTCACTACGATGTGCCCCCATTCCAAGGCCAACCGATCATGAGCGACTTCCGCTTGGATGGCTACTGCCTCCGTCAAGTCCGCTACGGTTTGGCCAACGCTGAGCTGCTCCATACCCTACTCTCCCATCGACTCATTATGTGAACATCGCGACCAGCGCCTCTTGCACCATTTTCTCGGCAATTTGCTCGGGACTGACGCAGTAGTCACCATTCTCCACCGCGTGCCGCAGTTGTGCTATCCTATCTGAACGGGCATACGGGTTGGGTGTCCAAAATTGATCACTACCCTGGCGCCTCCTGTTCGTTCGTGCATACTGCACGTCCACCTCCGACCGGGATCGGGTCACGGGTAGGTACGGCTCAGCTCGCCAGCGGCGTCGTTGCTGTCGGTTGAAGGCGCGTGGCACGGGGAAAACCTGGTACATCATTGGACATGTTCCTACATAAGGCTGAATCCAGCCGGTTAGCATCCAAGCAGCGGCGGAGCTTTGCCCCGCCTTCCTGAAACGCCTGTGACCGCTCCCAGGACTGTGACAGGAGCAGCGCGCTGATAACAGGCCTTGGCGTCTTGTCGGAGAGGGCAAGATGTATGCCACAGGTGAAAATCATAGGGGAGAGCACCTACCCATCAACGTAAGTGATGAATTTCTTAATAAGTTACTTCATATCATAATTTGACAGTCAGGAAACATCAAACAAGGGCGAGTTTCCAGAGTGAGACAAGAAGCGTATGAATATCGAAATAAATCCATTAAAACATTTACTTAAGGTACTTCTCAAGAATGAGACAGCCATCGCGGCAATGAGATGGCCATGTCACCGCACCGTCCATCTGGCCTCAAGAGGCTGATTTGTCGATGTCAGACAGACCTCGCCAGGTCGGATAAACACTGCTCTGCAGAGGGTGAATAGCTAGAAATGATGAGAGGGGGGCAACGATGCGAACGGCGATCTTGGTCTTCCTGGCGGCTCTGCTGCTGACGCACATCACTGGTCTGGCCGAGGGCGATCAGCTTCGGCCGCTGATCAACGATCTCCAGTCAGTGGATACGGAAACAGCGCTCAAGGCAATCAAAGGATTGGGGGAAAGCGGCGACATTCGTGCGGTGCCACCCCTCCTCGCGGCCTTACGTGATGAACGCGGCGTGGTGCGGCAGTATGCAATTGAGGCCTTGCAACACCTGGTCCGAACCCTCGACAAGGTATATCTTGTCGCCAAACGCTGGCTGCAATCGCTCATCGATCAGCTGCGGTCCGACCCTTCAGACGGGGTGGTCACCACGGCTCGGCGGCCCCTTGACCTGCACGCCAAAAAAGCATAGCCTGGCACGTACACTCATGTAGGGCAGTCAGTCGAGCGCTGGTGAGCGGCCATCGCGTGCTTACCATTGGAGGAGGGACCATGAAATTCGGATTGTTCATGATGCCGTCCCACCCGCCGGAACGGGGATTATATGAATCCCACCAGTGGGACCTGGATTACCTGAGCCTGGTCGACGAGTTAGGCTTCGAGGAAGCCTGGATTGGCGAGCATTTCACCTCTCCATGGGAACCGATCCCTGCACCCGACATCATGATCGCCCAAGCCCTCATGCGCACCAAGCGCATCAAGCTCGGCACGGGAGCACACTTGCTGCCGTTTCACCATCCGGCGGAATTGGCCCATCGCGTCGCCTATCTAGATCATTTGGCGCAGGGGCGGTTTCTGTTCGGCGTCGGTTCCAGCGGCTTGCCGAGCGACTGGGCGTTATTCAATGTCGATGGCAATGCCGGCCAACATCGCGACATGACGCGGGAGGCGCTGGACATCATCCTGAAGCTATGGGAGAGTGAGAAACCGTTTCGATATGAGGGAAAATTCTGGACGGTCAACTATCCGGACGCAATGTATGCCGATCTGAGAATCCACATCAAACCGTTCCAGAAGCCACATCCCCCTATTGGCATCGCTGCTGCCAGTCCGCGCTCACCCACTCTGGTGGTTGCGGGTGAACGCGGGTTCATCCCGATGAGCTTGGGACTGAATGCAGCCTATATCGCCAGCCATTGGGAGTCGGTCGAAGAAGGTGCGCAGAAAACCGGCAAGCAGCCCTCGCGTCGAGATTGGCGCGTCGTGCGCGATATCTATGTGGCAGATACCGATGCCCAAGCCCAAGATGAGGCCCTCAATGGCATGCTCGGCAGGGTCTGGGGTGAGTATCTGCTGCCGCTGTTTGGTGGCTTTCAGTTGCATTCGGTGTTCAAGCATGACCCCAACATTCCTGACAGCAAGGTGACGCCAGCCTATCTCATGGAGCACCTATGGTTGGTCGGTTCCCCCACCACAGTTGCCCAGAAAATCGAGCAGCTGTATGAGGTCTCGGGAGGGTTCGGCACACTCCTCATGCTGGTCTATGATCACTGCCAGCAGCAAGCGGGCTGGGAACGCTCCACACGGCTCTTAGCCACGGAGGTGCTGCCGAAGGTGGCGGGTTTAGTCCCCGCGTCATAGCATGATCAGATCACGCTACCGCACAAACTTGAAGAGGGATAGAGCGGTCTTGCCGAAGATCCACTCTTTATCTCCCTCGCTGCGGAACGCGAGGTGTTCCATCGTCCACTGCAGCGCGTTGCGGTAGCCCTCACGTCCGGCGACCGGCGGAAAATCGCTGCCCCACATGATGTGCGAGGCCCCGAACGCGTCATATGTCATGGCCATGAATGGCGGAATGTTCGAGAAGCGCATAGGCACTGGGAATGGCATCGGGCGATGGCAAATTTCCCCCAGTCCATGCACTTTGATGTAGGTATTGGGGTACTGGGCAAGGGCCAGGATTTTGCGGAAGGTCGGATAGGGCGGCGCCTCGTCACGGCCGATCCCGCCTAGATGCTCGATGATGATGGGCAGGTTGGCAAATTCCTTGACCACCTGCTCGAAGAGTGGCGAGGTAAAGCCATCCGCAGAGCCAAGGCAACTGACTGGGATACCCAGGTCGGCAGCTTTGCGCCAGATGGCCAGGGGATCGCTACCGGGCGAGCGCGTCGTCGGACTAAGGCGGACACCTCCAGCACCCTGGTTCACCCAGTGAGCCAGGGTCTCAGGGGCATCTGCGGTGTCGGTATCAACGATCGCCACCGCGCTGAAGCGTCCCGGAAAGCGCTGCACACACTCCATGATGTAACGATTGTCAAACTGTCCACGGACTTGTACCAGCGTGGCTTTCTCCACCCCATTAGCATTCATCTGATGCAAGAGCGTTTCCACCGGCTCGAACCAATGGGGCAAGGCATGGCAATGCGTATCGACGATCATCATCAGAGATCTCCTTCCAAGTGTGCTCTTCAGGCTGCTCGACGGTCCCGGCACCTGCACCGATGGCTCTGATGGTGAGCGCATGACATCTGCAGCATCGATCTCCTCCATCAACGAGCCGCCTGATGGTACCCTATACTTATCCTCAAGTCCATCCTACAAACCACCCATAGCATTGGCTCTCCCTCGGCCTCCAGCGGAGCAGTGTGCGTTTGACTTCTCATCTGAGGCATGGCATAAGGGAACGGATCGAAGCGCCACGGTGTGGCGCCACACCGGCGAGGTACGAAGCTGGACGGGAGATTACGATGAAAATTACCGATGTTCGCACGATCCCGCTCTCCTATCGCTGTGAAAAGCCCTATATGAGTGCAGCTGGGGCGCAGGCCGCCCGTAGCAGCCTGCTGGTCGAGGTTGAGACGGATAACGGCCTCATCGGTATCGGCGAGGCTGGGTCCGCCGGTGGTCCTTTGGCCAGCACTCAGGTTGTCGTTGAGCAGGAACTCAAGCCCCTGCTCGTGGGGGAGGATCCGCTCCTCATCGAACGCCTTTGGCAGAAAATGTTCCAGCGTACTCGCCAACACGGGCGTCGTGGCATCGTCATGCACGCCATCAGCGGCCTCGACATCGCGCTTTGGGACCTCGCCGGGAAAGTGGCTAAACTGCCGGTGTACCGCCTGCTGGGGGCCTATCGCGACACCGTTGAAGCCTACGCCAGCGGCGGATTTTATCAGGAGGGCAAAGGGGTCTCGGCGATCGCCGAGGAAGCGGCCAGTTATGTTGCCCAGGGTTACCGCGCCATGAAGATGAAGGTCGGACGGAACCCCTCGACGCAAACGAATCTGCGCGAAATGCTGGCGCAGAACGAACTCTGCGTGGTCAGCCTCGAGGAAGATCTGGCACGTGTGGAGGCCGTGCGCAGGGCATTGGGCCGTGACACCAAGCTGATGATCGATATCAACTGTGCCTGGAGCCCCGCCCTGGCGATCCAGATGGGCAAGGCCCTGGAGCCGTATGCACTCTATTGGAT
>JBKPCR010000191.1:0-19082 GCA_046727435.1 bacterium
AGGAGGAGTGATGGAGAAACTATTGCCTGAGCACTTGAAGGACTTTTGGCAGACGGTAGTGCGCCATGAGCATACCGCCGAAGACTACACGCGCGAATACGACCGCGCCCTCGCCGCATACCGGCAGACCTGGGAGCGCGCGCTGATCTTGCCCGGACATCAGGATTTGCAGGAGAGTCTTCTGGCCGAGCTTGGCCGCTATACGCAGTGCGCGGATGTGGCTGAGGTCCAGCGCCGCTGCGAGCAAGCCGTCGCCAGTCTGAGACATGAATGGGAGAACAAGGTTGAGCCGGCCGATCCTCGGTCGATTGAACGATTTTATGATGAGAGTCAGGCGATGCTTCATGAGCTCATGTGGTGGCATACATTGGGCGAGGATATCTCGCCGCTCGCCTATGTCTTAGCGCTGCGCTTTGCCCAACAGCACGGCTGCCAGAGTTACCTCGACTTTGGCGCTGGCGTGGGGTCAGGTGGGCTCCTCTTCGCGAGCCATGGGTTTCAAGTGACCCTGGCTGACATCAGCTCATCCTCGTTAGGCTTCAGCGCCTGGCGGCTGGAGATCAGGACGCTCCCCGCACAGTATATCGACCTGAAACATTCTCTGCTCCCAAGCCAGGGCTTCGACGTGATCACGGCGATGGATGTATTTGAACACCTCAGCGACCCCGTCGAAGCAGTCGAGAAACTTTGGAAAGCTCTGAATCCAGGCGGTTTCCTCTATGCCCGGATCTCCGCAGAGGCGGATGAGGAGCGGCCCCAACACATTGTGCAGAATTTTGAACCGACGTTCGAACGTATGCGGGCGCTCGGCTTGGTCGAGGTCTGGCGCGATGAGTGGTTGTGGGGTCACCAGGCCTTTCAAAAATCATAAGGAAGAGGGGGGTGAGAATCCCATGACCGAGCGCGAGCTCGTCGATCAAAAAATACGCACCTTCATGGACAGCCTGTGGGAACGTGGTGACCCCTGGGACTTTGAAAGCTCTGCCTATGAGCGCGATCGATGTGTACATCTGCTCAAGATGCTTGCAGGCCAGCGCTATACCCGCGTGTTGGAGATCGGTTGTGGCGCTGGCTATCTGACGCGTCTGCTGGCCCCTCACGCCGATCAGCTCGTCGCCCTCGACATTTCCCAGACGGCGATCGAGCGGGCCCGCGCCCTGAGCACGCGCCGGACGGGCGTCGATTTTCGCGTGGCGAATATTATGGAATACAAGCCACAGGCCGACGGCCCATGGGATCTCATCGTCTTTAGCGATACCATGTGCTATTTGGGCTGGCTGTATCCATTTTTCGATGTCGCCTACCTTGCGGTTCAACTTTTCGATGCCACGCGCAGTGGCGGGCGGCTGATGTTGGCCAATAGTATGGGTGAGAATGACGATTGGCTCATCCGCCCGTGGATCATTCGCACCTATCGAGATCTTTTTGTGAATGTGGGCTACACGATTGAGGGTGAGGAAGCCTACAAGGCCGCGAAGAAGGGCGTTGACTTCGAAGTCCTGATGACGCTCTACCGGAAGCTGCCTGAGGAGAAATCGACAGGCGATGTATCATAGAGCGCTGGTGATCGCCATCTGGGTCATCGTGCATATCGACTTTGCGAATGCTTGCCCGGACTTAGCGCAGGCACCGCGAGCCCAGTGGCGGACAGCTGTCCAAGAAGGCGTGCACTGGCTGGTGACTCCCTGTGGAGAGCGTTTTTTTTCGGTCGGCGTGAATGCATTAGAGGGAGGCTATCCACAGCGCCTTCCCGACAAGCGTATGGCGTATCACTGGGGAACTTTTTATCCCGACTTGGAAGCGTGGGCGGAGGTCGCACGCCAACGGTTGTCGGCCTGGGCCTTTAATACTGCTGGCGGATGGTCCCTTCATCCGATAATGTTGCCGCTTCCAACCACGCCGTATCTGGAACTTGGACGGCAGTCCCGTTTTCACTGGTTCGATCCGCTTCACCCAGCCACCGCCGAGCGCATGCATGCCTTGGCCCGCCGTATGGTGGCGCCCTATAAAGGCAATCCTTACCGTATCGGCTACTTCACCGACAATGAGGTGGGCTGGTGGAACGGTGCCCTGTTTGTTTATTATCTAAAGCAACCCGCCACGAACCACACCAAACAGCGCCTGATCGGCCTGCTGCGCGAGCGCTACGACGACGACTGGGAGCGGTTTGCGCACGACTTCGTTCCACCTCCAGGGATTGCTTCCTTTCAGCACCTGCTCCACAATGTAGGGACCTCACCGCAGTTACGTCCTGGTGGCGAAGGGATCCACATCGTGCGGCAATGGACCGGGGTTATCGCTGGTCACTACTATCGTCTGGCTCATGACGCCATTCGCGAGGCCGACCCTGACGCTCTTATCCTTGGCGACCGCCTCCCCATCTACTACGATCCTATCGCCGTGCGCGCAATGGTCCCATACGTGGATGTCATTTCTACCAACTATAATGTCGATAGCCCCGATGGTTGGCTGGCGAGGTATTTCTTCGATGGCCTACGGCAACTGGCACCAGCTAGACCTGTTCTGATTTCCGAGTGGTTTTTTGCAGCTCACGAAAATCGCTCCGGCAACCGCAATATGGGCCATCTGATGACTGTGGACACACAGGACGAGCGTACCCGCGGCGCCATGGCGGCGACAGAGCGCTTCGCGCGTGAGCCTCAGATCGTGGGGGCTCATTGGTTTCAATACTATGATCATCCCCGAGGGGGACGCGATGACGGAGAGGATTATAACTTCGGGCTCATCGATCTCGATGACCGTCCCTATGAGCAACTGGTCGAGGCATTCAGCCGCGTCAACCCGCCTTTAGCCGAGATCCATCGCCAAACACGACTCTCGCCCCCCTCTGTGCTCGAGATTGAGACAGAGATCCCTGAGGCGAATATCGATGTGCGGGATCATTCCTTGGCAGAATGGCCAAAAGAGCGAGCGTGGGTCCGACGAGTCGCGGCACCCCCACCTGAGATCGTCTTTGGAGACTTTTACCTGACGTGGAACGCAACCGGCCTGTATTTGGCGATGATCGGCATGGATTACTATGACCCGGTCCTGCTGGCCTATGACGGCGACTTCCCCCTTGAGGAAGCCTTCCGCGTGGATTGGGGCGTCGATGTGGGGGCCGGGCCACGTCGCTTTGCGCTCTATCTCATTCCCCCGCGTGTGTTTTCTGAAAGCAACACGCCGATGATGCGGGCCCAGCTATGCCGTACGGATGAGATCCGCTGTCAACCTGTCCCTGGCGCGGTGGCGACCTACTTCGGGAGCGATCAGCCGCGCATCACTGTGGAGGTCTCGTTGCCCTGGCAGGCCTTAGGCGTTGTGGCGCCGCCGCACCGACCATTACGCATGGAGCTATCTGCCACAGCCTGGCACCGCTCACGTTGGATGTCATGGAGCGGCCGTACGCCGGCATTGGCGATGCAAGATTCAACGCAATGGCGGGTGATACGACTCGGAAGAGATGCACACCCACACCAGCGCTAAAGTAGTCTCTTCCTTCTCCCTTTCCGAAGGGGACCAGGTCGACCTTCGCCAGAGCGGGGCTTTCGACGTATGGCCTTATATGGAGAAGACTAAGGCCCTGGCCATCCAGCGCCGTTATCCGTGGCTGATAAGCATTGGTGTTCTAGGTCTCGCGCTGGTGCTGCTGTTCTATCACCTCGGCGATGGCAGCCTACATGACTGGGACGAGGCGATCTATGCGCAGGTCGCGAAGGAGATGGTCCTCGCGGATACCTGGATGAGCCTTACCTGGAATGGCACTCCCTTTCTTCACAAGCCTCCCCTGTACTTCTGGCTTACCGCCCTCACGTACAAAATGATTGGCGTCAGCGAGTTTGCGGCACGGCTCTGGCCTGCTATCTTCGGGTTCGGCGTGGTCGTGCTCACGTTCGTTCTGGGAGTGCGTTTTCAGTCTTGGGTTGTCGGCGCGATTGCGGCGTTGCTGTTGTTGGTGGTCGATCAGGGATACTACGGATATTGGTGGAATTTTCTCAGTCTCTCCCGAGTTGGCATGTTGGATACCGCACTCACGTTCTGGATTATGGTGGCGCTGCTCTTGGTTTGGGAAGCTGAGCGCCGGCCAGGGCTGATCGTGTTGATCGGCCTACCCGTGGGGATGGCAGTGATGACTAAGGCCTGGCCCGGCTTTTTGGCGGCGGCGATACCGATCGTCTTTTGGCGGATCGCAGGGCAGCTCCGATCGAGCGCTGTTGCTTCCTGGGCCGTCGCGGCGTTATTGGCGGTTATGGTTATCTTGCCATGGCATCTCTGGCAATACGCTTTGCATGGGCCTCCGTTCTTGCACGAGTATGTGGGCGTCAACCTCACCGGCCGGTTGCTCCAAGCCTTCGAGGGGAACACCGGGGGACCAGTGGATTACCTGCATCTCTTACGACGAGGCTTCTCCATCTGGGGATATCTCTGGCCGCTTGCTTATATCTGGGCTGCATGGAAGGCGTTCGCACGGCGTGACCGACGGTCGTGGTTGCTGCTGGTATGGATCACCCTTCCCCTGCTGTTATTCTCCCTGGCGCAAACCAAGCTCGGTTGGTACATCAGCATCCTCTACCCAGCGATTGCCCTGCTGCTAGGGTTGGCGCTGGCTGAGCTGCTCACAGAACGCTTGGCGCTGGCCCTGATGGCTGCCGTTATGTTAGCCTGTTGCCTTCGTCTGCCAGTACCGGCCGACGGCTCCCAAGACGTCAAGCAGTTTGCCCTGCAAGCGGTGCGGTCATTGCCGCCTGGCGAGCCCATCTACGTGTCTGAACAGGTGTGTGCAGACCACACACGGTCGTTCACCTCCGGAACGCCACTCATCTGGGTATGGAATATTCGTCCCTCACTACGATTCTACATAAACAGGCCGCTGACCTGTATCGAAGAGCATGAAATCCGTGCAGGATTCCTTCCGCGGCATACCTACGTCATTAGCCAGCGACACGCTTGGTCGCGCATCAGCCACCTCGGCCGTGTCGTGTTCGAAGGCCATGGGTTCGTCCTCGCACAGTGGAATTGAATGGTTCCGCTTATCTTCGTTGCCCTGTCACTGCTGGCGATAGTCGCCGAGGCGCAAAGCAACCCGGCCAAGGCAGACGAGTATATCCGAGTCGTCCAGGAAAACGGGGTCTGGTGGTTTCAAGACGGCTCCGGACATCAGTTCTTGTCGTTGGGAGTGAACTGCGTCGGTGGCTGTTACGGCCACGCCGAGGAGACGCCTATTAACCCCGCGCGGAAGGCCCGCATCCTTTCCGCACTGCGGGACTGGGGTTTTAATACTGTGGGAAGCTGGAGCAGTCCATCGCTGTGGGACGAGCTCTATATGGCAGATCGGATCTACACAGATTTCAGCGAGATCACACACGACGTCTTCGATGAGTCGTTTTGGAGCGGCGGGATGGCGGATCGCCTCAAGGCTGAGGTGCAGCCATTTCTCGGCATAAAAAATTTCGTCGGGTATTTTCTCGACAACGAGCCAGGGTGGAACGCCGAGCAAGTGGTCGATGGGGATGTTTCGGAGTGGCCGAAAGAACTGGCCCTCAAGCCCGCCTTTGTCACCGCCTTAACAGACGAGATGAAGGTCAACCACACGTATTTCATGGGCTGGGATAAGAGATATGTGTACCTCGCCGGCGACATCCGCGATTCACGCCTGGACCATCCGGGGAAGGACCAGGCCTGGCAGGGAGATTATCTGTGCGTGCATTTCCACCCCGCAAAGGCTGCTGATAGCCGTACAGACGCTTCGTCAACGATCTGTATTTATCCACAAGGGGGAGGAGCTGACGGGCAACAACCGTATGCCTCTCGACGATACGGTCCACAGGGGGGGCAGGAGATCGCGATCCAGGTCAAGAGGCGGCTCAGGCCTGGAGGATATACCGTTGAGGCGCGCATCCCCGCCACAGAAGTATGGGGCTTCAAGGGGCAAGCCGGAGCCTTATGGAAGATCAAGCTGATCTACCAAAACGTCAACGAGATCTATCGGACAGATTGGGAAGGTCTCGTGACGCTTCGGCACGGCACCGGTGTGCATCGACCACGCCTATATGGTAATGGGTGGGGGTGCGATAATCCTGATAAGTCCAGAAGATCGCCTCTGCCACGAATGCCCTCCGTAGAGTGACGCCGACCAGTGGGGGCATGTGATGCGTGGCCGCTTGGCTAAGGGATCTGTTGCTCCCGCGTCAGCAGGGAGGGGAGGTTCCATTGTTCCTTCACAGCAGTGTGCTCCAGCACATAGACAGTGTCCAATGCGGCCCACAACGTCCGCCAGCGAAAGCTCCGGACTACGGCATACGAGGGGTCAGCAGCACCCGCAATCTTATAGGGTAGTGCGGTCCAACCGGTGATCCAGGGCACATCGGGCTCGCGCCCGCGGCGTGGTGGCTCGCTACGGGCATGGGCATAGAGCCACCAACCGTTCAGAGCATAGCCCGCATCGATATGCTCCGGAGCCACCCCCTGCCGGAGCAACCAGGTCCGGGCCTCCGCCACTGTCATATTGCAGCGGAACAGATCGATCGTGCCCGAGATCGCGATTATCCCCCAGAGCAGCACCCCGGCGATGCCGAGGATCTTCACCGCCCTGGTGGGGCGGAGCAGACCTATGAGGAGGGCCATGACCCCGGGAAGGAGAGGGAGATAATAACGGTCATAAAAGAGCCACAGCACGCCGAGGAGCAGGCCCTGCATGAGGCTGTTCAGCAGGAGCACGGTGCCGGGTCCGCGCACCCCGTGGAGCCATCGCCGCCAGCTATCCCACAGTACGGCCATGATCACCACGGCGCCGCTCAGAGCCATTCCCAGCACTAATGCTTGGCTCCAGAGCGGCAGTTGCCGCTGGGCGGGCTCCCTGGTGATCAAGGGGGACGAGTGACCGAGTTCATCCCAGGTCAGCATCACTCCCAGAGGATTGGGCAGCGTGCCCGCCTGCCAGAGGCAGAGGCCACTGAGCACCGCCGCCACCCCTGACGCCCAGATCAGGCCGTGCCTTGACAGGCGGCCGAAGGCAGTCCAAGCCAGCGGCCAGAGCGCCAGCCCGAGGTATAGGAGGAGGTGCAACAACTCCTGGACGTACCTCCACCCCGAAATGGCCAAGAGCAAGCGCAGGTTCTGCGCCTTCTGGATGTAGATGCGGGTCTCCCCGTGCCCTGCTTTGATCCACCAGAGCGTCAGCCCTATTCCCAGGAACGGCATGAGTAAGTAGATGAGTTGCGACCACGGCAGGGTCCAGCGCTCGCGACCGAGCCAGCGCGCCAGCAGGAGATAGCCCAGAGGGATCAGGGCCAGTGCCGCCCCCAACTGCCGGTTCAGGAACGCCAGCATTGTCAACACGCTCCCCAGGCCCAGATCCCACGTGCGCCGCCGGTTCACCCATCGCACGTAGAACAGGAGCGCGGCATTCATGGCGCTTACAAAGGGGACATCGGTCATGAACGAGTGACTCAACACGAAGAAGACGGGGTTGCACCACAGGGCTAGGGTGGCAAGCCCAGCAGGGAACGGACCGATCCCCACTTCGCGCAATGTCAGGAAAAAGGCGAGGAGGCCTGCCCAGGCAAGCACTAGGGTCGATAGGCGCAGGACGACGAATGAGAACCCAAACAGCTGGCTGAAAAGAGCCCCCCAGAGAACCTGGGCCAGCGGATAGTGTGCACTCCACTCCAGCATCCGCAGTTCCCCAGTGTGCAGGAAGTGCTCCACGCTCCACGCGTACGTCCAATCATCAACGATGGGAATCTCTGCCGGCAAATATACCAGGAGCGTCGTCGCCAGAATCATCCCGGTTATCCCCACCAGGGTCGCTCGATCCCGGCGGTCGCTGCGCCATGGTGTGGTGGACTCCATCGGTCCTCCCCCCGCTGGCCTGCTTCCTATGCATGGGCCGGGTGGCTGCATGGGTCAACAGGGTCCCTCCCTGTTTTTCCCCTCCAAAAACCGTCGTGGAGTATGCACGAGGGGGGAAAGAGCATAAACGCTTGGCAGGACCAACGCAGGAAGATTTGTGGGCAAAGTTTGATCCAGAGGGAGAGGGAAGCAGAACCGGGGGACATCGTTAATATGCCACGATCTCGGTCCCAATGCCGCGATTCGTGAAGACCTCGAGCAGGAGGGCATGATCCTGGCGTCCATCGATGATATGCGCCTTGCGCACGCCACCGTCCAGAGCGGTCAGACATGCCTCAACCTTGGGCAGCATGCCCTCGGAGATCACACCCTGCTCGATCAACTTCGCGATGTCGGCCCGTTTCAGCGATGAGATGAGCATCTTCTGCTCATCCAGGATGCCTTCGACGTCGGTTAGCATGATCAGCTTTTCCGCTTTGAGCGCCGCGGCCACCTCACCGGCGACGAGGTCGGCATTGATGTTGTAGGATTCGCCCTGGTCGCCAACCCCGACGGGTGCGATAATGGGGATATAGCCGCTGCTGTCGACGACTTGGATGATATGTGGATTGATTGCATCTATCTTGCCCACGAGCCCGATATCGATCAGTGGCGAGTTATTGCTGCTACCCGGTTGCCGCACCTTAAGACGAGATGCCTTAATGAGTCCACCATCTTTGCCGCTCAGCCCAACGGCGCGGCCGCCATGCTGGTTGATCAAGCCAACGATCTCCTTGTTGATCTTGCCGCCCAGCACCATCTCGACGATGTCCATGGTCTCAGCATCGGTGACCCGCATGCCCTGCACGAAGTGTGGGACTTTCCCCAGCTTCTCCATGAGCTCGCCGATCTGTGGGCCGCCACCATGGACGATGACGGGGTTCATGCCAATGTACTTCATGAGCACAACATCCATGGCGAAGGAACGCTTTAATTCCTCCTTTACCATGGCATGCCCACCATACTTGACAACCAATTGCTTGCCGTAGAACGCCCGGATATACGGCAGCGCCTCCATGAGGACCTGCGCCCTCTCCGCGATGGCAACCATCGACGTCTCTCCTTTTAGAAGTGCTGAGTCCTGGGGAGCCGATTCCTTTCACTCGGCACTTATCCCTCAACACTCAGCACTGGCTGTTATAGGATATATCGCGTCAAATCCTCATCCTTGATAATATCTGCCAGTTTCGCACGTACATATTGCGCATCGATGATGATCTGTTGTCCGCTTAGATCAGACGCCTCAAAGGAGACTTCGTCGAGCAGACGTTCCATCACCGTATGGAGGCGACGGGCGCCGATGTTTTCGGTGCGCTCATTGACCGCCACAGCGATCGATGCGATCTCATCGATGGCATCATCGGTAAAGGTCACTTGCATCCCTTCAGTCTCGAGGAGTGCCTTGTACTGCTTGATCAGAGCATTTTGGGGCTCCTTGAGAATACGGACAAAATCATCCCTCCCGAGTGGGTACAGTTCCACGCGAATGGGGAAACGGCCCTGAAGTTCCGGGATCAAGTCGGACGGTTTGGAGACGTGAAAAGCCCCAGCCGCGATGAAGAGAATGTGATCGGTGCGCACCATGCCATACTTGGTGTTGACGGTCGATCCCTCGATGATTGGCAGCAGGTCGCGTTGCACCCCCTCGCGGGAGACATCGGGGCCGCTGAAATTGCGCTCGCGCCCGGCGATCTTGTCGAGCTCATCCAGAAACACGATGCCGGCCTGTTCCACGCGTTTGATCGCCTCTTTGACGACCTTATCCATATCGATGAGTTTTTGAGCTTCTTCCTGCGCCAAGAGGTCCAACGCTTCAGGCACCTTCGCCTTGCGACGTTTCTTACGCTGCGGAAACATATTCCCGAGCATGTCTTTGATGTTGATGTCCATATCCTCAAGACCAGAGCCGGAGATGACTTCGATGAACGGCATGGTGCGCTCTTCCACCTCAAGCTCGACCTCGCGATTGTCCAGCTTGCCATCATGCAGATACTCACGGAACTTCTCGCGCGTTTGTTGATAATGCTCCTGGCCGAGGGGATCTATCCCCACGGCGGGCTCGCCCGGTTTGCGGCGGGAGGGAGGAGCAGGCAGGAGCAGATCGAGCAGACGTTCTTCGGCATTGATACGGGCTTTATCCTCGATCTGTTTGGCTTCTTCCTCACGCACCAGATTCTTCGCCAGTTCGGCGAGATCGCGTATCATCGACTCCACGTCACGGCCAACATAGCCCACTTCGGTAAACTTAGAAGCTTCAACCTTAATAAAGGGAGAGCGCGTCAGATGGGCGAGACGTCGGGCGATCTCCGTTTTACCGATACCCGTCGGGCCGATCATGATGATGTTCTTTGGCGCCACTTCATCACGCAATTCCGCCGAGAGCTGCTGACGTCTCCATCGGTTCCGCAGGGCGATCGCCACGGCGCGCTTGGCCTCAAGCTGACCGACGATATATCTGTCCAGCTCGGCCACGATCTGTTTGGGGGTTAAGGTGTCCATTCCCCTGTTTTCTCCCTTCATCCAGGTCACTCAATGCCCGCTTGATGCTCACCTTCCCAGCGCGAGAGGGAACTATCTTCAGAGTGGTGAGGGTGGCGACAACTCCTCGACGGTGATTTGCGCGTTCGTAAAGATACAAATCTCGGAGGCGATGCGCATCGCCTCCGCCGCAATATCGCGCGCGCTGAGGTCGGAATGCTTGATCAACGCCCGCGCGGCCGACAACGCAAATCCCCCTCCGGAGCCAATGCCGATGATCCCATCGTCGGGCTCGATGACATCTCCTGTGCCGGATACAATCAACGAGTTCTCGAGGTCCGCCACGGCGAGCAGGGCTTCGAGGCGACGCAAGACGCGGTCGGTGCGCCAGTCCTTCGCCAGTTCGACCGCGGCGCGTGGCAGATTGCCTCGATACTCCTCGAGTTTCGCTTCAAATTTGGTAAAGAGCGCAAACGCATCCGCGGCAGCTCCCGCGAAGCCCGCCAGAATCTGATCATGGTAGATGCGGCGGACTTTACGCGCACCGTGTTTGAGCACCATGTTATTAAAACTAACCTGTCCGTCCCCAGCCATGGCCACCTTCCCACCATGGCGAACGGCAATGACCGTCGTCGCATGAATCATGTACCACTCCGTGCGCGGGCCCGTGGATGGGCGTTGCGATAAACCGCCTGCAAATGGCTGGTGCTCACATGGGTGTATTGTTGTGTCGTCGACAGACTGGCGTGCCCCAGCAGCTCCTGGATGACCCTGAGATCAGCCCCCGCATTGAGGAGATGTGTGGCAAAGGAATGCCGAAAGGCATGCGGGCTGATGCCCTGCAGTTGTCCGATCTGGGATGCTGCATTCGCCACAATAGAGCGCACGCTGCGCACACTTAACCGTGCGCCACGCGCGTTCAAGAACAGCGGTTGTGGCCACTGCAACGGCTGTCCTACCTGCCGATGCGGCACCGCCAGCTGCTCGTAGCGGGCCAGGTAGGCCTGCAGGGCCGCCAAAGCGGCTGAGCCGACGGGAAGTAGCCGCTCCTTGCCTCCCTTGCCACGCACACGCACGATCCTCTGCTGGAGGTCAAGGTCGTCACGATTCAGGCCAGTCAACTCGCTGACCCGGACTCCCGCCGCGTATAACAGCTCCAGGATGGCAGTGTCTCGCCACTGCAGCACATTGTCAGCCTCGATATGATCCAACAGATGAGCCATTTCTTGTTCGGAGAGAAAGGCTGGCATCTTGCGATGAAAACGTGGCGCTGCGATTTCATCAAACACGGTGTTCGCGCACACCCCCTCACGCCGCAGAAACTTGAAATAACTCCGCAGTGCAGCAAGTTTTCTCGCCACTGTGGCGCTTTCAAGTCCACGATGGTGCAGTTCCGCCAGGTAGGCGCGAACAATATGGTGGTCGATGTCGGCCATGGGAAAGGAGGTGGATGGGGGTGCAATCTCAGCATGCGGCCTCACACGGTGTGCAAGAAACTCGAAGAACTGGGTGAGGTCGCGTCGGTAGGCATCCAGGGTATGGGGTGAAGCATTGTGCTCAACGCTCAGGTAGCGGTGAAATTCCTGAATGAACGGCATCTCGATGGCAGCTTTGGCCGTTTCCTGCCCAGAAGCTGTCGTGTTGAGGGGTGCAGAGGCTGACCTGAACGCTGACGCTGTCGCCATCATCCCTCCAGAAGCGTGCCCAACTCCGCACGCCATTGATCAGCCGCAATTAAGGCCCGTTGTACCATCTGCCGACGCCTTTCCCCTTTGCCTCGGAGGCGCTGCGGCAGCTCCGGCAATAGCCCGAAATTAATGTTCATCGGCTGAAAAGGCTGGCCCGTCGCATAGGCAATGTACCGTACCAATGCACCGAGGGCTGTGTTCGGCGGCGGTACCAGGAGATCGGTGCGGTGGATCAAGCGTACAGCATTTAATCCTGCCAACAGACCAGTCGCGACCGACTCCGTATAGCCCTCCACACCGGTAATCTGACCTGCGAAGAAGAGATTATCGCGATTGTGGAACTGGAGCGTGTCGCGCAGCAGTTTGGGCGAGTTGATGTAGGTGTTGCGGTGCAGGCTGCCAAAACGCAGAAATTCAGCCTGTTCCAGGCCTGGAATGAGTCGGAAGACCCGCTTTTGCTCGGGATAGGTCATCTTCGTTTGAAACCCAACCAGATTAAAAGCACTCCCCATCTGGTCTTCGCGGCGCAATTGCGCCACAGCATGAAAATCGCGGCGACCCTGGCCATCGACCAATCCCACCGGTCGCATCGGTCCATAGGCGAGCGTATCGAGGCCACGGCTGGCGATCTCTTCGATGGGCAGGCACGCCTCAAAATAGCGCGGCTCCTCGAACGCATGGAAGGGGACCACGGTGGCATGGGTGAGCGCCTCATGGAAGTGCAGGTATTCCTCCTTGGTGAACGGGCAATTGAGATAATCCCGGGCATCGCCTTCGCCATGACGGCTGGCGAAAAAGGCTCGACCATAGTCGATGGTCTGGGCATCCACGATGGGAGAGATGGCATCGTGAAAATAGAGATCGCGCTCACCCGACAATTGCCTGATCTGCTCGGCCAAGACCTCGGAGGTTAGCGGACCGGTGGCGATGATGGTCGGGAGGTCAGACGGAAGGTCGCGGACTTCCTCTCGCATCAGCGTGATGGAGGGATGACTCGAGACGGCCTCAGAGATCGACCGTGCAAACTGCTCACGATCCACTGCCAGCGCCGATCCCGCCGGAATGCGGGCCGCATCCGCCATGCGCAGGACGAGCGATCCCAAACGCCGCAATTCTTCTTTCAGGAGGCCGGGGGCGGTGTCGAGCGCGGCCGATTTCAGCGAGTTGCTACACACCAGCTCCGCCAGCCAGGCCGTCTGATGCGCCGGCGTCTGGCGTACCGGCCGCATCTCATAAAGCAAGACGCGCAGCCCCCGCGTCGCGGCCTGCCAGGCTGCCTCGGAACCAGCGAGTCCACCACCGATGACGACGAGATCATGCTCCTTCACAGCGTGCATACCTCACCCAAAAAAGTGCTGAGTGCTGAGGGGTGAGTGTTGAGTTATAAAGACTGAGAGCAACCACAGATGTCGGCCTATCCATGCAGATGAACGCGATAAATTTGTATCCACCTGCGGTTACCGCATCTCCAGTTCCATGACTCAGCACTCAGGACTCAGCACTCGGCACTATGCTTGACGTCCATCGGCGTTTCGTATCCACACTCTTGCCGGAAACAGCGCAGAAGCTTTCCCTTGCGCGCGCTCCCTTGTTCGACCAAGAACGGCGCCTGACATTCGGGACATGGCATCGGTACCGGTTTCGACCACAGCGTAAACTGACAATCCGGGTACCGGTTACAGCCGTAGAATATGCGTCCCCGCTTCGTGCGCCGCTGCACCAATTCACCAGTACAACCCCCCGTCGGGCAGGCGACGCCTAGGCTCATCGGCTTGGCCACCTTACAGGTAGGATAGGCTGAGCAGGCTAGGAACTCTCCGTAGCGGCCCTTGCGGACCACCATCGGCGAGCCGCACTGCTCACAGACCTCGCTGGTGAGCACGCCGACCTGATTCGCCCCCGTGTCCTCAGATTTCAGCGGCCGGGTCGCCTTGCACTCAGGGTAGCCGGAGCAGGCCAGAAATTTCCCGTAGCGTCCAAGCCGGATCACCATGGGCTTACCGCATTTCTCGCATATCTCGGTGGTGGGTTCAACCATATTCTTGACGCTGGGCATGCGCTGCGACGCCGCTTGCAAGTGCTTCTCAAAGGGCTCATAAAAATCGCGAAGCACCCCCGCCCACGGCCTCTTGCCCTCCTCGATCTGGTCCAGAAGGTTCTCCATAGCCGCTGTGAATTCGACATCCATGACATCCGGAAAGTGCTCGACCAAGAGGTCCGAGACGAGGCGTCCAAGCTCCGTGGGGTAGAATTTCCGCTCCTTCGTCTCCACATAGTCACGATCCTGAATGACGCTCAGGATGGTGGCATAGGTGCTGGGTCGTCCGATACCGCGCTTCTCCAATTCGGCCACCAACGAAGCCTCGGTATAGCGCGGCGGCGGCTGCGTGAAGTGCTGTTCGGGTTTGACCTCCAGGACGCGTAACACCTGCCCGGCGTGAAGCGGCGGCAACGCACGGTTCTGATCAGCTTCCTCGTCGCTTCCGGCAGCAGTTGTCGGCCGATCCTCGGTATAGACTTTCAAGAAGCCATCGAACTTCAGCACCGACCCCGAGGCCCGGAGCCCATACTCACCAGCCGCGATGTCGGCAGTGGTGACATCGAAGAGTGCTGGCCGCATCTGACTGGCCACAAAGCGTGACCAAATGAGTTGATAGAGGGCCTGGTGATCTCGGTCCAAATGAGCATGGATTTGGTCGGGTGTACGCAATGTTGATGTCGGTCTAATCGCCTCATGGGCATCTTGTGCGCTCTTCTTGCTGCGGTAAACATTGGGTTTTTCGGGGGCGTACTGTTGACCATAAGTGGTGTTGATGAACTCAAGCGTCTCGCGTTGGGCATCCTCCGACACTCGTGTCGAATCTGTCCGCATATAGGTAATCAGGCCCACGACGCCATCGGGGCCGATCGCCAGCCCCTCGTACAAGCCCTGCGCCAGCGTCATGGTCTTGCGCGCCGAGAAGCGCAGGCGATTGGCCCCTTCCTGCTGCAGTCGACTGGTAATAAAAGGGGCTGGAGGTTGGCGCCGGCGCTCGCGGGTCTTGACCTCCCCGACGACGAATTGGGCATTGCGCAATTGCCCAGCAATGGCATGAGCCATTTCGGCCGCCTGAATCTGCGCCTTTTTGCCGCCGATCTTGACTAACTGCGCTTCGAAGCTCGGCGGTTGGTCGCCTTCGAGGACGGCGGTGACCGTCCAGTACTCCTGGGGCACAAATGCGTCGATCTCTTTTTCGCGCTCACAGATGAGCCGCAGGGCCACCGATTGTACCCGGCCAGCGCTCAGCCCGCGGCGCACCTTACGCCACAGCAACGGGCTGATCTGATAGCCTACCAGGCGATCCAGGATGCGACGCGCCTGCTGGGCGTTGACTTTGTCTTCGTCAATGCGTCCGGGGTTGCGCATGGCTTCGGTGATCGCCCGCGGGGTGATCTCATTAAACAGCACGCGGTAGATCGTATCCTGCTCCTGGCCATCGAGCTCTTGCGCGATATGCCAGGCGATAGCCTCCCCCTCCCGATCCGGGTCGGGCGCCAGGTAGATTTTCCCGGCACGTTTGGCGCTGGCCCGTAATTCATCGAGGACCTTGGCCTTGCCGCGAATGACGATATACTCTGGCGTGAAGCCATCCTGCAGGTCAACGCCGAGACGTTTGGGCGGGAGGTCTCTGACATGGCCGACCGAGGCCTTGACCGTGTAACCCTTGCCCAGGATTTTCTCGATGGTTTTGGCTTTGGCTGGCGATTCAACAATGACCAAATCTGGCATAGATCTCCCTACCGTATGACTTTGAGAAAGAGTTTGCCTGGCAATTGGGTCACCTTCCCCTCCAACTCAAGTCGTAACAGCAACGAACTGACCAGGCTGGTTGGAAGGTGCGCCTGCTCAATAATCCAGTCGATATGTCGCGCTTCCACGGGGTCCAATACTTCCAGGAGACGCCGTTCATCCGGTGTGCTGTCCGCCTGGCAGAACTCTCTCTGCGCTGGCGCCCTGTCACGTTTCCCTCCGAGGGCGTACTGTGGCAATTCCTCCAGGATATCGTCGACGCATTCTACCAGTTTGGCGCCCATCTTGATCAAGCGATTCGTGCCGCGACTGGTTGGCGCGGTCACATTCCCAGGCACGGCAAAGACCTCGCGCCCCTGCTCCAGGGCCCACTGAGCGGTGATCAACGCCCCGCTGCGCTCTCCGGCCTCGACCACCACCGTACCGAGTGACAGGCCGCTAATGGTCCGATTCCGCAGCGGGAAGTTCAGGCGGTCCGGTTTCGTCGTCATCGGAAACTCCGACATCACCGCACCCTGGTGGCTGATGCGCTCAGCCAAACGACGGTTCTCCGGTGGATACATATAGGACAGGCCGCATCCCAGGATCGCAATGGTGCGCCCCCCGCTCTCCAGGCTGTTGACGTGCGCCACGCTGTCGATGCCTCGCGCCAAGCCACTGACCACGGTGACGCCACATTCGGCCAGCGCCCTGGCAAGTTGCTCTGCCACCACTTTCCCATAGGTCGATGGGCGACGTGAGCCGACCACCGCCACTCCCGGAGCTGTCAGATCGCCTAATTCCCCTTTCACATACAACACTGGCGGTGGATCATCAATAGCCTTCAGCAAGGAGGGATAGCCTTCGTCATCCCACGTGACGATCTGACACCCCGCGGCTTTCGCCGCCCGCATCTCCCGCTCCACCGCTCTGGCGGCCTGAAATCCGGTGATGGCCTGGGCGATCTTCGGGCCGATACCAGTCACCCGGGTCAATTGTCCCGCTGTGGCCTGCATGACATCACGCGGGTGACCGAAGTAGCCAACCAGTTTTTTAAAGGTGATCCGCCCCACGCCGGGTACCAGATGCAGCGCGAGCCACCATGCTTTCTCGTCCATCGCCTGCGCCCTCGCTTCGCAGGGGACAATACCCCGCATGCTCAGGCCTTGCATTATACAGTGCGCTATCCACGCCTTTCAACCAAGGCAAGCGTTATGGGGGAGGAGAGCAACGACACCCGTTGCCCGCAGGACAGGAAGCCATAGGTCAGCGCGAGAAGCAGCTATGCCCGGGAGTGTCGGCCCTCACCCATACCCCATGACACCAGATGAGGGGCACGGAGCCAGGGGCGACCTGTGAACCGCCACCGATAGGCGCCAGCGGGCGCTCGGATATGGGAGAGCTGCGGTCGGTAAAGGGCTTTGCGAACGGCCGTTCGCTGATGGGCGCGCTGCGGTCTATGAACACCGGCGGCGCATAGGGTGCGCCGCCGGCTTGCGGCACACTATGCCGCACGCCCCCTGACGGGACGTTTTTCCCGTTGATGAGCTGGGCTGCTCTATCCCCGGCCTGGAGCGGAAGGATCGGCGCGCCCAAGAGGATCCCTAGGCACAGCACGCTCATAAATCCTCCAGCAACTCTCTGTTCGATGTGCATCGCGACTCCTTTGACGTTGTGCCTCATCAAAAACCAGCGGAGCATTGCCCATTTGATTGCCGGTGACTCTACCGATGACTCAGTCCCCCGCCATCGAACACAGCCCTCAGGTTCTGTAAACGGGGTTACACGGCTATCTCGCCGTGGAGAGCACGGGATCGAGATCACCACTTGGCCCCATGCGAGTTCGGCTCCAGTGCACTCCACGAATCCCCGCGATGCCTTCAGCCGTTAACACCTCGAGACGGTGGTATGCAAAATCGATATGCTGGAGGATGCCAATGCCGACTGTCTCACCCGCCTCATCCAGTAATCCTAGCAATGTACCACGCAGCTCTTCCGCTAGCCATGTTCGTATGCGCATCCCGACGGCTCGAGCAAGCTCTGCCCCAGCATTTGCAGAGAGGCGTGCTTGAAGGACCACATGCAATTCACCATCCCGCTGTTCGGCCCAGAGTATTTCTGGCGTCCTCAAATGCCTAAGATGACTGTCGCTCTTGACATCAAGCGCTGCACCACCTCCAATAGGGGCCTCGACCAGGTTAAGCTCCTCCCATGCCAGCGGGACGATCTTCGGCTTGCCCAAATATGTGCGCATAGCCGTTTCGCGATGTCGCCGTCGCTCTTCCATGCTGCGGCGCTGGCAGGCATGCGATGCCCGCAAGCGCAGGATATGCGGCCGCTGGCGATAGCGTAAGGCCAACAGAATAGGCTCACACTCCTCGCCCCGCTGCAGGCAGACTATCACATCGGGGTCGACCAGATCGATCTGATAGTGCTTGAGGACCTGCCCCCCATCAGCGCTGATAAACCCGCAGGTATCGATAATCACCTGACCGACATCGCACCTCCGAGCGCAATCGACGAGGCGCTTGGTCCCGACAATCATGGGTACAAGATGCCCCCGGGGCGATGTGGCGCCGACAAAATACAGCGTCGCTGGCGGCAATTCTTGGAGTCTTTGAAAGGGTTCAGCAACTACGCTCAAGCCGATGGTGGTGGGTGGTCCCAGACTCGATTGTCCCACATCGGCATCCACGATGGCGATCCGCCGCTCCTGCGCCAGGAGGGCATTGGCCAACCACGTCAGAAAGGTGGTTTTCCCAGTGTCTGCAGCACCAAGGAGCAAGATCGTACGAGCCTGTCGGAGGTCATCCAACGCGGCCTTCCAACTCGACTGTTCGATAAACCTCGCCACCGTCTACACCTTTCCATCTTTAGAGCCGACGATATTCCTCCTCGCCCTCGTCTGCTGCAGTACTCGTTCCTGCTGGATGCACAATCGCGGCGGAGTCGGCATCAGCCACCTCATGGCTACGGGGGGATCCGTTTGGGGGACGGCCCACCAGACACGGGGCTTACGAGCATAGGGAGGAAGTTGCTACGAGACCTAGTAGCCGGGCTTATGCCGATGCTTGCATCGCACATATACGGCTCAGCATACATCCGTTCGCAGATGCCTCTGAGGTCTACAGCAGTGAATTGTCTATGAAGTGGCGTCATCAATCACGCCAACGCGGGTTTACCAGGATGTACGACGGCGGTATGCATGGTGGATGGGCTCACCTCGCCCAAGGGCCAGGGATTCAAGATCGCGATTT
>JBKPCR010000192.1:0-6231 GCA_046727435.1 bacterium
TATGGCAGCCTTGTCGGTCGCAGGCTTCAACGTCTCAGCCGCCTGATCGATGCCCTTTTTTACCTTGTCTGTTGTCGAGCCCATGATGGGTTCTCCTGGTGGTGGTTGCGACGTGAGTGGACCGGTCTTGAGGATCAGCCCGGTGTCAGGCGTTCGGGTTTCAACGCCTCCCAGATATGCAGGTTGACGGTCACGCAAGGATCCTCCTCCCAGTCCTGCTTCCGCGGGCATCCTCCTCGATGCACGCGTGTATCGACCATCCGATAGGCCTCGTGTCTGTCAGCTCTCATCCTTCTAATGCTATACTATAGAACAATTTTTTCAATAATTCAATATATATTTATATATTTATCTTGACATGGCCTCTACACCTCGGGGAGATGATTGCGAGCCTCGTGGCAATCATGTGGGCTCAGTTGCCATGAATGTGAGTCTGCCGTGGAGGTATAACCAAAAGGTATGGAAATAAGGGGAAGGCGGTGTATCCTCTTGAGTCACCACGCCCACTGGATGGAAGCCCGGCCATGAAAGGAGACACCGCCACGCAATAGCAGACCACACGACACGTCTCGACGTCAAAGCGAATCTGGGAGGGGTTGGAGGCGGTGGTCCGGGAGCACATCCAGCGCTTGATCCAGGCATTGATAGCGGCAGAGGTGACAGCCGTCCTCGGCCGGCCGAAGTCAAGCCGGCGGACCGCAGTGGACGCGCCGCCCGGGTATCGTAATGGTTGGCCCAAACCCAACCAGGATACTGTTGGCGAAGTCACATTGATCCTTCTCCATGCGCTTACGCCGCAAGCGCGGCAAAAGCTGACCGGCGTGTTTTGGCCCGAGGCGTCTCCTCCAACCATGCTGTGACCCGCACCATGTTGATGGCCGTGGCAGCGATGAGGTGCTGCAGATGGGTTTTGGCCAGGCCAAGGTCGCGACTCCGCCATAAGCCACAGCGCCGAATGGCTTGTTCATGGGTGCCTTCAATCCCCGCTCTGGCAGCATATTGGCGCCGGAACGTTTCCGTCGTCTGCCGTTGCCGAGCCGCTTGTCGCGTCTCGTGGTGCTCACGTGCCTATAGCCCAAGGATGCGCGGCTCCTGCCTCGCCTTGGTGCACTGCGAGCGGTACACACACGGCGTGCAGTCCTTGCGGGCAAAGCGCACTTCCCACACCATCCTGTTCTTCGGGTAGGTGTTCGGCAACCACGAGCGGCTCTGTTTGCCCGCTGGGTAGATGACGACGTGGCGGTCCCAATCGACCAGGAACTGCGACTTGTCGAAGCCCTCACCGGCGCGGGCCTGCCAGCTGGGATCCTCGGCCACCGGCCCGACGATTGTGACGCCATTCGCCCGCTGGCTGTCGACCAGCACGTGTGCGTCGGTATAGCCCTTGTCGACCAAGTGCTCCGCGGGCAGCAGATCGTGCGGCGCGAGCGACGCATGGACCACGGCGACCATGTGATCGTCTGGAGTCGTCGCCGGCGTGGTCGCGACATTGACGATCACATGCGGGGCATCCCCATCGCAGGTCTCTGTGAGGTGGACTGTGTCGCCCACGCACTCGACGCTGCGCTTCGTACTGTAGCGGGCCTCGGGATCATAGGGCGAGGCGATCAGCTCGGCCGGCGAGGGCATATCTTTCACCTCGCGCCAGACGAGTGTACCTTCCACCTCAAGGTATTGCTCGGCCCAGACCCGCCGGAGGGTCTGCACCGCCGGAATCTCCTGTATCCACCGGCGCTCGGTGGTGGCCTCAATCGCGGCGAGCAGCTGCCTCCCCTCGGCCCCCATGGCCGCTGCGAGCTCCTGGCGGGCCGCCTCAGTTTTCGGCAAGGCGTAGTTTTCCACGCGACAGCTATAGCGGTCATACCACGCTGGTGGCGTGACCGCCCGTAGCCAGGCGGGCGCTACCACGGCCAGGCTGTTCAGCACGGCGCGGAGGGTCTCGCCCACCCGCTCCAGCCGATTGAGTACGCGTACAGCGGCTAGCACATGCGTCGAGTCCGTCCGCTGGCGGCCCCACTGCTTCAGGAGCCCCAGCGCCCGCACCCGCTCCAGGAGGGTATCCAAGAGCCGCGACATGGCGTGACCCGTGACCAGGCGCGCGCGGAACTCACTCAGCACGGAAAAGTCGAAGCCGGGGTCGGTGAGTTCAAGCCCGAGGGCATATTTCCAGTCAAGACGACTGCGGACGGCCTCGGCCGCCTGGCGGTCGGACAAGTCTTCGGCGAATTGCAGGACACAGATCAACGCCAGTTGCCACGGACAGGCCGCTGGTTGCCCCTGCGTGGGGAACAAGTCGGCGAAGTCCTCATCCGTATAGAGGGACCCACGTACGTCCCGTAGCGTCATAGAGAGGTTCCCTTTGGGATAGACCGCCTGGGCGACTCGGGTGGTTTCTGCAGGCACGGTACTCATGGGGTGCGCGCGAAGTGACATGCGTATTCTCCTTCTGGCTGGCTGATAGGGTTTGGGACCATCACGTGTCAGTACTATGCCAAATCGGAGAAATTGGACTTCGCCAACAGTATCAACAAGCATGTCACTAGGGGCAAGAAGGGACCAATAGGTTCTAAGACCCGAGAAATGAAAGATTTTTCCTGTCATATCTTTCATCGTCTGAGGTCCCAGGGACGCCGGAGGAAAGCTTTTGAGGCCTCGGCACACGGCTGGTGTGCGCAAACATGGAAGGGAATTACCGATTCCCTTTCATACGCGCTTCACCATCAATAGGAGACGGATAGTTTCGCTAGCAACTCTTCATGCCTTGCCTGGACTGTCGTCGGCGTAAACTCCGGCAGACTCAAGACGCGCACGGAGTTGGGTGAGGTCTCGACATTCTTCTCGAAGTACTTGCGTTTCTTCTCGACGAAGTCGAGATTGCCGAGCGAAGTGTTCTTGCGCCGACTCAGCAGCATAAGATTGCCGAGCTTGTGGCAAACATGGCCACGACTGACTCTGTTGGTTAATCCAAAAAAGCGTGGGAAAGCGGTCTTGCATACGACAGTTGAAGAGTAGAGAAACCGGGTCCATTCCTCTGGTAAAACTCACTCCCACGACCGTGGGCGATCGACTGCCGAGACTTAACCAACAGAGTCACTCGTGACGAGGATTGGTCGGCAGTTGCGCTGTCCATCCGACACCCCTCACGCTGTGCCCTCTGAATTCCATGGATGCGCATGTATGCGGCGACCTCACCGACGGGTATCGATCGTTACTCCTACTCAGGATGCGTTGACCGGGACGGGCGAGGCCAGCACCCGGCTGATGGCGCTGGCGAGTATGGCGCGATCCGCAGCCGGGACGACAGCAGCGATGTGGCAGTCGGGGCGGACCACCCATGCCTCACCGGGCTCGGCACCGAGGAGGGCGGCCAGGCGGCCATCGGGGGTCAGGGTTCCCAGGGAGACGGTCCGCACCGGCACCGCGGTGAGCCCTGTGGCGAATGCCTGGACGTCGGCCGGGGCCACGTCATCGGCTACCAGCACCAGGAGGCCATCGCGAGCGATGGCGCGCAGGCGGGAGACCTCAGGGTGCTGTGGATCGGTGATCGGGGTATCCGGCACGACCACACCCGGAAGCGGTGGGGGAACCTGACCCCAAGCCGGTCGACCGGAGAACGGACGGCTCGCGGTTGAGGTGGTCAGGGGTGAGTCGACGTACCAGAATGGCTCGTACATCCGACCTGAATCGACCTGGCTCCGGGCCTCGGGATCGCTGAGGGCGCGCTCGAGCACGTCGAGGCGATGGGCCCGTTCCTCCGCATTCTGGGGCACGAGGAACCGCATGGTGGTCTCGGTGATCTCGAGGTTCTCGGCGGCCGCGGCCATGCGCTCGGTGTCGTAGGTCTGGAGCAATGCCTCGGGGGCCCATCCCCGCAGGACGAAGGCCAGCTTCCAGGCCGCGTTCTCGGCGTCGTGGACACCAGAGTTCAGACCCCTGGCCCCGAACGGCGCCACGAGGTGGGCACAATCGCCCGCCAGGAATACCCGCCCGGCCTTCATGCGCTCGGCCCGACGGCCGTGAAAGGTGTAGATCGACTTCCAGACGATTTCATAGTCGGCATCCGGTCCGATGATGGCCCGGATCCGTTGGTCGAGCGTGCCGGAGCGTTCCTCCTCGTCGAGATCGACGTGATCAGGCACCTGCCAGTCGATGCGGAACACTGAGCCCGGCGTGGGGTGGATCAGCACCTGCCGGCCAGGGTTCCATGATGGGTCGAAGTAGAAGCGACGCTCCCGCTCCCACCCGGGGAGTTCGGCCCGGATGTCGCAGATGAGAAACCGGTCATTATAGCGCTGACCCGGGAACCCGACGCCGAGTTGTCGACGTAGCTCCCCGGCGCGTGAGCCGGCAGCCATGACGACGTAGGGAGCCCGCACCTCGATCTCGCCGCCAACGGTGCTGCAGGTGAGGATCACGCCCGACTCGTCTTGGCTGATGGTGGTCACCTTGTGACCCCAGCGCTGCTCAATCAAGGGGTTGTCCGCCATCTTCTCGGCAAGCGCCTCCTCGGTGCGGGACTGCGAGATGTTGACGAACGGTGGGAACTCGGACTGTCCGGCATCGGCGAGCGTGATGCGAAACAGTTCCTGATCCTTGTAGTAGGTCCGAGCACTCGACCACGTCACCCCTTCGTTGGCCAGCTGACGGCCGACTCCGCAGGCCTCCCAGACATCGAGGACATCCCGCTGCTGGCAGATCGCCTTCGAGCCGATCAGGTCACGCTCGGGTCGACCGTCGAGGACGATGACGGGAATCCCCCAACGGGCCAAGAGGAGCGAGGTGGTCTCGCCCACCGGCCCGTTGCCGATGACGACGAGCGGAGCTCCGGTATAGGGTCTCATGTGGTCCATGGCGTTCTCCTTGGTTCTCGCGCGAGACCGATCGCTCATGGTCAGCTAATCCCGTCGACATCGTCCTCCACGTGTGGTTTGCCCTCGGCTGACCTCCGCACTGACGTAAAGGAAATGGGGTCATCGTCGCTTTTGGTGAGGTGTGGGGCCCCCCCTCGGTCGGCCCTCGGACGTTGACGAGCGGCATCGGCCTTACGGCTCCCTGGGCCCGTGCCTGGGTGGCGTGGGCCATTCCCGGTCAGGCTCGCCACGGCTCGCGTCCGCGAGCCCCTCGGCGTTGGCCAGGTTCCGGTCCGGCCCGGAGGCTGGAGGCGCGGGGAGGAACAGCGCCGTGGTGCGATAGTACTGCACCCCATGGGCCACGAAGATGTTGACCACGGCGGCCGCCGGCACGGCCAAGAGCACCCCCAAGAAGCCGAAGAGCTCGGCGCCGACGAATAGCGCCACCAGCACCCAGATCTCCGACACCCCCACCGTCTGGCCGACGAGCCGTGGGGTAATCACGAAGCCCTCGAGCGTTTGGACGGCTGTGTAGGCGAGCACGACCCCGACCAGCTGCCAGACGTGCCAGCCGTCGAGCAGGGACATCACCAACCCGGCCACTAAGGCGAAGGCGCTCCCGAGGTACGGAATGAAGTTCAGAATCCCCGCTCCCACGCCTCGGGCAGCAGGGCAGAGATGCTTAAGAGGCCGAGCGGCTTGAGGGGGTCATGAGTGCTTCCCCTCAGGCAGGAGGTGCGCTGAAGGCACACGTTGGGGGTCTGCGCACGTAGGATCAGACGGGGCAGGTCTTGGGCCGCAGCACCACGGCCGCATGGCCCGGCATATGCCAATTCGCTGCGCCCTCCAGTAGTGCTGTGCCACCACCACCATAGCGTGGGTCCTCACTGGACCACAAGATTGTCCATCCCCTATCCTGCGGCGGGGCCAGCAGCGGTTCCGGGGCCGGCTCCATCGGTAGGTCACGCCCAAGATTCACCACCAGCAGCCGATCATCGCTACCCTCGCCGAAAAAGCGCAGCACGAAGGCTTCCGACCCCAGGACGGCCCCGTCCATCCCGCCCGGGCGCTGGGCGCGAAACACAGGATCCTCACGCCGTAACCGCAACAGATCGCGGTGGAGCGTGTAGATCTCAGCGTGGCACTGGCGTTCGGAGAAATCGAGCTTCGAACGGGCGAAGGTCTTGGGGTCTGCGGGGTCAGGCAGATGCGCCTGCATCTCCGCTTGGGCGATGCTGGGAAACTGGCGGAGAGACTCCGCGCGCCCCTGGCGCACCAGCCGGTCGAGCGCTTCCTCGAAATCAGCAAAGTAAAAAAATGGACTCGAGGCGGCGAACTCCTGCCCTTGAAAGAGCATGGGCGTCCCCGGTCCCAGGAGCAT
>JBKPCR010000193.1:0-8520 GCA_046727435.1 bacterium
GGCCATATGGATATCCGTCGACCCCTTGACGCGACCTGGATCATCAATCAACGCTGAGTCAGGTGGAGGAGAGGTGTGTGAGAGCTGATGGGCGACAACCCGACGAGTTACGGCCGGTACGTTTCACACGTCACTTCAATAAGTACGCCGAAGGCTCGGTTCTCATCGAGGTTGGGGATACGAAAGTGATCTGTACGGCGAGCGTTGAAGAGGGTGTACCGCCATTTCGCCGTGAGAGTGGCGAGGGTTGGTTGACCGCGGAGTATGCGATGTTGCCGCGGTCCACGGGAACGCGGAGCCCACGCGAGTCGGCGCGTGGGCGCATTGGCGGACGCACGCATGAAATCCAGCGGCTGATCGGCCGTTCGCTGCGGGCGGTGGTGGATTTCCAGATGTTGGGGCAGCGCACCGTGTGGATCGATTGCGATGTCATCCAAGCCGACGGAGGGACGCGGACGGCATCGATCACCGGGAGTTTTATCGCCGTCTTCGATGCCCTCGAACATCTGCGTGTGCAGGGCATTATTCCGGTTGTTCCCCTGTGGGATTTTGTGGCGGCGACGAGCGTAGGGATCGTCGCCGAGCAACCCCTCCTCGATCTGACCTACCAGGAGGATTCAGCCTGTGAGGTCGACATGAACGTCGTCATGACCGGCGCTGGACGGTTGATCGAGGTGCAGGGGACGGCCGAGCACCAACCGTTTGCGCGGGAGGAGTTGGACCAGTTGCTGGACTTGGCGGCGCATGGTGTGGATCAACTGATTGCCCTGCAACGCACCCTCATTGGGGAGGATCGCCTTGCGCCTCACGCTCCTCGTCGGGACCAAGAATCGGGGAAAGCTCGTCGAGATCCAGAGAATCTTGTCGGGGCTTGACCTCGACCTTCTCCCGTTGACCGATTTTATGCAAGCGCCGGACGTCGTCGAGGACGGCATGACGTATCGCGACAACGCCGTCAAGAAGGCGCAGACGATCGCCGCCTGGAGCGGTCAGCTCACCCTGGCAGATGATTCTGGCCTGGAAGTGGCGGCCTTGGGGGGCCAGCCGGGCGTCTATACGGCACGTTTTGGCGGCCTTGGCCTGAGCTCCCGTGAGCGCTGCCTGTACCTGCTGGAACGCCTGCGCGGCGTCCCGGACGGCCAGCGGCAGGCGGTCTTTCGCTGTGTTGCGGTCCTGATGGATCCCGCTGGGCGCATGAGCGTGCATGAGGGGCGATGTCCAGGGGTGATCGGGCACGACCTGCGAGGTGAAGGAGGCTTTGGGTATGATCCGCTCTTCTGGTTGCCGGAGCACGGATGCACGTTCGCCGAGCTGTCATCGGAGCAGAAGGACGCGAGCAGCCACCGTGCCCAGGCGATGCGGGCCGTGATTCCCGTGTTAACCGCGCTGGCTCAGGGCGGTCCATGGCCTGAAGGATGAGCCTTGCGGTTTTTGCCGCAGTGTGCTAGATATACTGCACCTTCCTGAAGGTGTCGCTCAGCGGTTGCAGGTCGGTCGGGGCGTAGCGCAGCCTGGTATAGCGCACCTGCCTTGGGCGCAGGGGGTCGGAGGTTCAAATCCTCTCGCCCCGACCACACGACGAACAAGCGCCCGTAGCTCAAACGGATAGAGCACGAGCCTTCTAAGCTTGGGGTTGCAGGTTCGATTCCTGCCGGGCGCGCTGGCTCGGGCGCTCTTCCTATGGACGACTGAACACTTGATGGTGGGCGTAGCTCAGCGGCAGAGCACTGGGTTGTGGCCCCAGGGGTCGCGGGTTCAAATCCCGTCGCTCACCCTAAGTAAATCAAATATTTACAGGGAGGCTGTCAGGCGGGTTTAGAGGCATTGTGCCCGAAAATGTGCCTGTCAGCTTCCTTGCCACCTGCAGATCACTGGGGCTGACGATATGGTAGCGGTCAAACACCGTCCGGCTCCTGTGCCCAGACACCTTCATCGCCACCCGCTCAGGCAGACCTAGGTTGACCATGTTCCGCACTGCGGTGCGTTGGAAGTCATGCCGCAGCATCCCAGGACAACCTGCCTTCACACATGCAGTTTTCCAGGCTTTTTTAAAGTCCTGAACCCTCTTTCCCCGGTGTGGGCCTCTAAAAGGGAGTGGACGCGTAGCCTGTGGGGAAAGAGGTGGAAAAAGCCAGATTACCAATATCCGTACATGGCGACTGATGGGCGTGAGGACCTAACCACTGGGCAAGGGCTACGCCGTGTAGTGCTCCCATGATTTCTTTGGACTCTGACTCACTGCTCTCTAGTGCTCTGGCCTCTGGGGGGAGTCCAGAGGGGTTCTCCCCTCTGGTCGCTCGCCGTAAGTCTGCTATGACAATGACACGCCTATATGCGCGAGGCATCAGCGACGCTGCCAGGGAATGCCCGTGTTTCACAGCTCTATGATCCCTGGAAGCCAGTGATCTTCGGAGGGGCCTTCGTGCATGGCTCGTTTGAACGCCTCTATCCCCACATTGCCCGGTGGGTGCAGGCGCATGGCTATCATGAAATAAGGTGTAACGACTACCGCCGTTCCTTTGTCCGACCCCTGGACATCCGTAGCATGTTCTGGGAGAGGTTGGAGTCCTATCCGGCGGAACGCAATCCTTCCGGCTCCAAAACAGGAATCTCCCGTAACTGCTTTTTGTAGTCCTCGCTCAACCCATGCTCCATCGCTCCAAGCAGCAGAAGATCACGATACGCCCTTGTCGGTTTGAGTCCGGCGCGAGGGGACTCTGCTATATAAGCGTATCCCTCCACTGACGTACCTTCCTGCTCTAATTGAACCTTCGTCCGGCGATACCCCACCTCGTGGAGATCCAGAAACTCGATAACCTTGGCGGGGAGGTGATACAGGACGCCCTCGACCATGGCATCCTCGTTCGGCGCCAACTCAATCAAGATTCTTCATAACCGTTTTGACCAGGTCGATCCGTGCCTGTGCGCGGACACGATCAATGGCCTGTTCCATGAAATGAAAAAAGACTTTGATGACCTGTTCTGGCCCAATCGCGACATCTTCGTCATCGATCCTAGCGGTGAATAGTTTCGAGCGCATAATCACCATGGATCCAAGCCCCGCAAAGAAGACCGCCTTCACGCGATCACCCTCCGTCGTCAGGGCCACAGCGTCAAAGACCTGGAGCATATAGAATGAGAAGGCCGCAACAGCGCCATTAAACACGTGATAGAGGAATCCCTGGATGGTCTCTAAGGCCCTCAGCGGCTCATCTTTGAATTTACCAAGGATTTCCGTAAATGCAGTGATGAAGCCCAGAAGGAACGTATAGAAGTACAAACGCTCATGTGAGGCGCCCTCATAAGGGGAGGACATCCAGACCAGGACAAGGACCATAATGTAAGCAACATAAATCGCCATTTGTCTGAGCGATTTCTTGACATGATGAGATCGTGAGAGCATTTGAAAGTTACCCAACAGCAGCCCTAGTCTGGTCATATTTTTGCCTCCTGCAGGCCTGAGCGTATTGCCGCGATTACTCTTAGAGAAGAGCCTCTAATGTCTGCCGCTATCGTATGCTTGTCTCTCCGAAAGTACCTAGAGCCGCTCAGCCCTTGTATTGAGCAAGAATCGTGCGTCTCGATGTTATTTATTTTAAGTATTGAAATCTCCAGATAAAATAGGCTGATAGGTCATGAGAACACGTCAGCCTGGCTGCCCAAAATTAGACAGGTATGGCCGCCACCAACCAGGGAGAGCGCACTACAACCTGACAAATCGGCAGGTTGGGAATCTGCGCATTTCTGGATACCAATTGGTTGGATGTGCACACCCAAGTGGGGTTCCCACACTAAATCACTAGGAGGGGCTTCCATGAACTTTTCCATAGGGGAGTGGGGGGAGAGTGGGAGTTTTGTGGAACTAAGGATTAAGGAGTGAAACCTCGGAGCGCATACGTGGGACCAATTCGCATTTGGCGGAAGGAAGCCACGAGAGCCTTGGAACCGATAGCCGTGGCAGCCTCCCATTCCGCCGTTGAGGTCGGGATCGGTGACTTGGGTAAACCTGTCAATTTCTGGGGGGTGTGAGGGCAAGGTGTTTATATGCCTCGCTCTCCATCCCTTCCCTCTTCCCTTCTGACGTTGAACTACTGACCCCAACATAAATAGCTTAAGTTGTGTGACCCACGAAATGGCTTGCACAGCAGGTATCGCAGGCTACTGATACTTAAGATTCTATTGCTGGGATCAGTAGGTTACAAATGATAGGCAGTACACAACCCCCAATTTTTGACAGGTTGGGGATATGTGAGAAGCATGCCATGGCGTGCAGCCAAGGGCAGAGCGCCTGATTCTCCTTATCCGCCCACAGCTCTTCCGGAGCCCTTAGCGTAATAGTCCCTCCCGTCGCAGCGCCTGCTCCAACTCTGGGTCACTGGGCTCCGCCAACACCTACTGTCCAATCTTGACCATTGGCTTCCTCTCCTTACCATCGTTCTGCTGCTTCACCCACTCGGACGCCTGCTGATCTTGCTCCACGTTGATGTATTGGTACGCGACACCCAGGCTGTCCAGATGTCGGCGCGTCCGCTGCGCATCCCCACACCAATCAGCCCCATAGACCTCGACCGTTCCCCTGGTCTCCTCTCTTCAAGGCCCTCTGTCATGATGGCCAACCCCCCACCTCCCGTATGTACGGGCGCACTCTCTCAACTGTAGGGCTGCTACTCCGATGTGTCAACCACTTGACGGAGGCCTTGCATGTGTACACAGATATGGACTGGTCCGGCTCCCTGCAGGGGGCGGAGGGGGGACCCGGCCA
The DNA here is from genome assembly GCA_046727435.1 of bacterium. Classification (GTDB taxonomy): domain Bacteria; phylum Tectomicrobia; class Entotheonellia; order J063; family CAVPRW01; genus CAVPRW01. The sequence continues at coordinate 4,763 of JBKPCR010000193.1, forward strand.
GCGGGTGATGGGCCGCCAGAAGGTCGCCACCGATGCCTGCCGAAAGAGAGCTGCTCGGAAGATCGCCTAAAGGGTCCGTAACCCGATGTTTCCTACACCTTAAGTACTCAATTTTATGGAGCTGAGCGCGGACAAAATCAGGGGGACCTTGGTGAGCGGAAGGCCCCCCCATGACGCTCGATCGCGCCTGCGTGAAGCCGCCTACCTGTCGGAGAACAAGACTCCAGCCGCCGAGGTATTCCGCGCTGGTGCCATCCGATTGAGCCTGCCGTTGACGGAAGGGAAGTGAACATGGGTCGTGGAGCACCAGTCCAACGGTGTGCCATCGGAGACCTTGAAGCTGAGGCGAGCGGCTTGAGCCGAGGGCAGAGTGATGGTTATATCACCTCCTGACCTCACCACATGTGCATCGAAGCCGGGAACTCATCGCTCCTCAGCTCTTCTTGGTGGTCTTGACCTGAACGCTCGACATCTGCCTCACGACCTCCGAGCTGCCACACTCCGGACACTGGAAGCCCTCTGTTCTCTTGCGCTCATATTCACTGATTGAAGAGCTAAACACAAAGCCTTTCCCACATTTCTGGCAGAGAAACTCATAGATTGGCATGTGCTTTCTCCTCCGTCATGCGCCATCTTACCTATGGTTCCCGAACACCCGTATCTATTGAAATCCATGCGCGTTATGCATTGGCTTCTCCTGATCTGCGGCGGGGCATCCAACCAATCGTGTGGGGGCGATGGGCGAAGGACAGCGGCTGCCAGAAAGGGATTATCGGCGGGCTACTTGTCTACAAGTACCTCAACAGCACCATGGATCACGTCCAGAACATATGCAGGATCGGAGAGGCCGTGTCAACCAGAATGTTGAACCAGCAACCGCAGTCAGCTCAACTGGCTGGGGCTCCCCCGCTTGTTCGCTGCCATCGGAGGAGATGCTTATTGGAGAGGTGCGCTATCCGACCCTCCAAAGCTTAAGTGGACCGTCGCGGTCTGACCGTCAAGGGTGCCACACGAGGGCACTCGTATGAAGTAGAGATATGTAATTCCCGTCAGAGTCATCGGGGCATTGGTGACGCAGGAAGAGACCGTCACGAAGAGCTGCGCCGTCGGGGTGGCCGATGAGCTGGCAGATATCAAGAGGAAGTGGCCGCGATTGAAGAACGCGGCGCGAGTGATGTGCACAGTATCCGCAACGCCGAATTCGAAGGCTCCCAGATCCACGGTCCCCTGGAGAATGCGGGGACGGCCCTCCAGGTCCGTCAACGGAAGGCCAGGGGCGCTATTGTCCCCCTGGTCAATCACCGGAGAGCCCGCCTGCAAATGATAATCGTCGTTCTCGGCATCCACGAAACACGGATCCACGTCATGCAGGTTACTTGGATCAATCGGGAACGGTAGTGTCATAAACGTGCCTGCCGAACTGGTGTCAAAATCATTGGAAACGAGGTTGACGGGGGAAGGCTGACCATCCCCATTCCCATCGTTTTCCAGGAAGAGATCCGCTCCCGAGGCGGAAGAGTTGTTCCAGACAATGTTGTTGTAGAGATCTGCGGTATCACTGTTGGCCTTCAGCTGAAGCCGAAGACCACGGCCCGTGTTCCCCGTAATCGTGTTGTTGGTCACGATGATGGCGTGCTACCACACGGTAAGGCCGCCGCAGCAGTTAGAGGCCGCATTCCTGGTGATGATGTTGTTCGCGATGGTGATGAGATCACCACTCACTGATCCTGGAGGCAGAGGCGAGGTCTGCCTGGGCATGTCCCCCGCGGTGTTGTGTGTACGCAGAGGCATGCCCCATGCCTGGCCCCGTGAGGGGGTCAAGAGGGGACCCGTCCAGCCGTCATGGGGCTACAATCTCTGTCACGGCCTATGCTAGCTCAGCACTGCAGGCAAGTTTAGCCAGTTTGTTGGGCCGGGGTAGGAGCAGAAGGGGATTGGTAGTCTTGCAGGGCATGTCACAGAAAGAGGGTGCTGCATGGCCTGGACTGCAGGGGAAATGGAAGGATAAGACATGAAAAGCGACCGGATGAGAGAACCTAACGGAGTGTTCAGCTCTTACTTCTGGCACGCTCACGGCCGCCATTTTCAGGCCTTGACGCTGTACCCAACTGTGCCCATGACTGTGCCCGCGAGGGCCTGTAACTGACCCAAAATTACCTCCCGCCAACCAACCAGACAAAGAAAAACCCCTCAGTAAATCATTGACTTATCGAGGGGAATAGTCATGCCACAAGGGTTGTGGCCCCAGGGGTCGGGGGTTCGAATCCCCTCGCTCACCCTCATGAAATCAAGCATTTAATACCTCATCGTGAGGAAAGGAAGGGCCGTCTAGGAGGGAACTATGAGTTTCGAGCAAGTCGAGTCTCCGGACGGCATCGAGATTGTCAGCGTCATCAGAAACGCCATATCGACGATAGATACTCTCCGTCCGATGTCCGGTGTTCTTCATGGTAACTGGCCTCGGCACACCAGCACGCTCGAAGTTCCGCGCAGTACGTCGGAAATCATGCCTTAGCATCGCAGGGCGTCCAGCCTTCTTAGATACGGTTTCCCAGTCCTTCTTGAAATCCTTGATGCGCGTCCCTCGCAAATGCCCTTTCATGTGGGGAAAGACGTAAGGAATCACTGGACGAAAACGCCTACTGGCCGCAACGCGCAACAACTCAACCAAGACTTTCGTCTCAGGCTATTCCTCGAAACCGGCCTTTCACAAGGGCAGCGGAATATGAACTGTTGAAAGCCCACGCGTTTTCAGTCTTGTACCAACAGGCACACCCCTGATCATTCCGCATGGGCTGCAGACCTGGCGGGAAAAGAAGGGATAACCGACACAGCAATCCTTCCGGGTTGCTGCCTAGAGACTTTCCCCGCTCTAGGCCAGCATGTCGCCATAGCGACCGAACGTCGGTGTCGTCGGGGGGCTAACATTACCCAAGCAATGAGCTTGGTCATGCAGTCACCTCCCCTCCTCCCCATGTGGAAGAATCTTCCTTGCGGAGCATCCTCAATATACTGAGGAATCACTCGCTGTTCAATCGGGACATGGGCATTCTGGCTTTGTGGATGGCGCTTACGGTACTCACGTGTTTTTGCCGAACAGATAGCCAACCATAAGCGAAATAATAGGAAGCACCGTCTGCAGATAGTCGCCTGCGGGTACATTTGGTGGCACGAAAAGCACGGCGATACTTCTGAGTGTAAAAAGAAGAACGATAATACCTGCAATACTCGTCGGGGCATTCGTTGCTGATCCGAAAATTTTCCCCAGCCAGCCCGCCTCAAGAGTCATGCGTGTTTGTTCAATCGCATAGCGACGCTCATAGAAGCTTCTTGTAGTCTGGTAGTCCTAGCGCAGGTCCTTTGCCACCTCTTCGTTTGGATGACCGCCCAGTAGGGCATCACCACCCCTCCGAGCCGCGTATCCCACACCCGCGTGAACACCTCACGGGGGCGCGTCATGTCCTCCTGGAATTGTTCCACCAGGTCTCGGACGGTCATCCCCTGCTTCATGGCCAGCCCCGCACCTGGGCAACGGTGATGCATGGGGCCTGACCGATGGCCGCATGTGAAATTGCCCGTTGTTGTCTGTTGTCCAAAGTTTCCCTGGCTTCTTTCAAGATCACCCCAGCCCTGGGAACGGCGTATAGCCGAGAAGCCACAGTTTGGGTATAATGCGAAACCATGTTTGCCGAAGTGGAGAAGACTGTCATCTGTGTCGCTCCGCCGCGGTTGGCCTTTCAAAGTCGTATCGGCAGGAC
>JBKPCR010000194.1:0-15297 GCA_046727435.1 bacterium
AATCCCCACAAGGGGCCCATCTGGACCCAGACCCATCTGGCGAACGGCAAGATGCAGATCACCTTCGACGCCGAGTTCATCATCCAAGAAAAGTTGGCGGGCTGGGAGGCCTTGCAAGATGACCCCACGCTCAAGCCGAAAGTCCGTGAGGCCCTCGAGCTGGCCATCGATAAGCGCGCCATCGTCGAGAATTTCCATTACGGGTTCACGTCGCTGAACCAGTCGATCTATAGCATGGGTTCGTTCGGCTGGCGTGAGGAGCAGGCCGAGAAGCTCTCACCCTACGATCCTAAACGCGCTAAAGCGTTGCTGGCCGAGGCCGGCTACCCGAATGGCTTCTCCACCACCATCCACTTCGGCGTGTTTACCGGCAGGCCAGGGCAACCCGAAGCGCTTGAAGCGATTGCCAGCTACTGGCAGGATATCGGCGTTGACCTGAAGATCGTCCAACACGATCCCACCGAGTTTTATACCCGCCTCAACCGCCCGGACCGGGCCTATCGTCCGATGACCTTGGTGACCTGGGGCCGTCAGGAAGCCGGCGAATACATTGCCGAGCAAGCCGCGTCGTCCGGCGGGGGCAGGGCCGTCTACAATGATCGGACCAATACGCTGGCCAAAGAACTGACGCGGACCCTCGACGAGGCCATGCGGCTTCGTTTGATGGCGGAGATCGAGGATGAGGTGTTACGCAACCACTGGGTGATCCCGTTGTACGACGCCAGCGCCGTCTATGGTTATGCAGATCGCGTCCTGGCCCACCCCATCCCTGAGTACGGGGCACACTTCACCGACCTCAATCGCATTGTGCTCAGGAAGTAAGACGAGGAGTCCTGTCATGCAGCGGTATCTCGCCAAACGCCTCGGCGAGGGGTGTATCACGATTTGGATCACCACGCTAGTGGTCTTCGCTCTGTTGCGGATGACCGGTAATCCGGCGGATTTTCTGGCGCCTCCAGATATGCCGTGGGCCGACCGGGCTTCTCTGCGGCAAGCATATGGTCTGGATGAGCCGATGTGGAAACAATTTGTGCTGTTTCACAAGAGCGTTATCACCGGGGAATTCGGGAAGTCCTTGCGCGGCACGCAGGGTGAAGCCTTGCACGTGGTCATGGAACGGGTTCCGGCCACTTTACAGCTAACGGCGGCTGCTCTGCTGTTTTCGATCGTTCTGGGAATCCCGGCTGGAGTCGTTTCAGCCAGCCGGCCCCATTCTATGGTGGACCGGATTGGCAAAATGTTCGCCATCGCTGGCCAGTCGATGCCGGTCTTCTGGGTCGGGTTATTGCTCATTCTGCTCTTCACGGTGTATCTCGGATGGCTCCCGAGCGCCGGCGGCATCGACCGCCTAGGATGGCAAGGTGTGATCATGCCCGCCATATCCCTCGGCTGGCTGCTGTCGGCTTCCCATATGCGGATCGTTCGTTCCAGCATGTTGGACTCTTTGGATACCGACTCTGTGAAAATGGCCCGGGTGAAGGGCATGCCGCAGCGACTAGTGATCTGGAAGCATGCGTTCAAAAACGCCGCGATCCCGGTGTTCACCCTGTTCGCCGTGAATTTCGCCCATCTCATCTCTGGCGCCGTGGTCACTGAAACCATCTTTGCCTGGCCCGGTATCGGTCGGCTCCTGGTGGACTCCATCTTTGCCCGAGATTATGCCGTGGTGCAGACGGTGGTGTTCTTAGCCGCCCTGGTCATCGTCGTGGTCAATCTTCTAGTCGACCTGACGTATGCCTGGATCGACCCGCGCATCCGGGTCGCACGCTAGAGAGGAATGGTCATGACCACAACAAGAAGTCTCCCGGGCATCGCGGCGGCGCCGCGGCGGGGCCCCTCGGCAACAGCCCGCATTGTGGCGGGCATTCACAAGTCCCGACTGGTGGTACGAGGCGTTCCCATCTTTTCGCTGCTCGTCCTGGCGGTCACCGTGATCTGCGCGCTCTTTGCCCCCGCCTTGGCCCCCTATGATCCGATCAAGACCAACCCAGCGCAGGCTCTCTCTGTCCCAAGCCTTTCCGGCCATCTGCTTGGCACGGACCATTTGGGGCGGGATATTCTCAGCCGCCTCATCTATGGGGCGCGCATCTCAGTCACGGTAGGCTTTCTGGCGGTCTTTGTGGCAGGGGCGGTCGGCACAGCCATCGCCCTGGTCAGTGCCGTCTTTAGAGGCTGGGCGGACCGCGTGCTCATGCAGATCACCGATGCCTTCCTGGCCCTGCCGTACCTCATGATCGCCGTTACCGTCATTTCGATCCTCAAACCGAGTCTGATGGTGGTGATTCTGGTGATTGGCTTGTTGCGCTGGATGGACTATGCCAGGGTGTTACGCGGCGAAGTCCTCCGCCTAGCGGCGACGGACTTTGTGCACCTGGCGATCGTCGCTGGGTGCAGCCGCTGGCGGATTATTGGACGACACATCTTCCCTAATCTGATCAATACCTTTCTGATTTTGGCCACCCTTGGCGTTGGATCGGCAGTAATTGCCGAGGCGACCCTAAGCTTCCTGGGCCTGGGAATCCCGCGGCCGCAGCCCTCCTGGGGGATCATGCTGGCCGAATCGCAAAAATACCTCTACGCTGCCTGGTGGCTGCCCCTGATCCCCGGTGTTGCCATCAGCTTGCTGGTGATGGCAAGCAACCTTGTGGGTGATTGGCTACGCGACCGCTTCGACCCGACCCGCCGCCAACTGTAGGGGGATATCTAGATCAACGCATACCTCCCTCAAGGAGGCCGTCTCGATGTGGATAGTGAGCGATCGGCGCGGATGTATGAAGGCCCAAGTGTTCTAGGCAAAACGATGGAGCCAGCCCCGGATCTTCGGTTTTAACATCCGCGACAGATCTTCAATGGATTTGCCGCTGCGCAGATGCAGCTTCCAGTCCCGAATCTCCGGCCGCATTGCCTTGCCCGCGTTGTCTGCGACTGTCGGACTGAAGTTGCTGACGTACGTCCCCCACCGATTCTGCGACCCCCAGTGCCGAAACGTATGCTCCAGAGCGTTGAAGCCGCATACCCCAAGACTCACGAAGCACGCCACGTCCCCATGAACGAAACGTTGACAGCCACGCTGAAGCAGCTTAAGATGCGTGGCGATCACGATCCAATGGCGTCGGTGTTTCGGAACCGTCAGATGACGAATACATGCGCACGAGCTGGCATTATCGATTTTACATTTCATAATCAGCGGTATACCTTCGGCAGTCGACTCGTTATGGCGGGAGTTGATCGGGCCACGGTGGAAGAGTTGATGGGACACAAGCATCTCACTATGACACTACAGTGTACCCATTTGGCTCCAGGCCATAAGCGGTTGGCTATCGAGGCACTGGATCGCGTTCCGGAAAAAGTCTCAGTCATTTTCACAAGAGGGACCGAAACACGTTCGTCTCGCATGCCGCAAGTAATTGAAAAATAATTACGGAGGCGTTGGGCTGCTGGTGTGGCCCCTGGACTTCAAATCCAGTGCTCCGGGTTAAGCCCCCGGTGGGTGGGTTCGATTCCCATACGCCTCCGCCTCCATAAAATCAATTGCTTAACAGCAATCTCCTGACACACATCACCGATAGTCATCTTGGCTCTATGGGCGTTGGTGTCCATATAGTGTCCTGTTCACTTTTGGAACCCCTCTGGTTGAGAGCCTATGGTTGGGGTCAAAGCCGTCTCCAGAATGGATACCGCTTCTTGCAGGTGAGGGGTGGACAGGTGGGTATAGCGCAATGTCATCTGCCCCGTCTTATGCCCAAGCAACTCCTGCACTGTTCGTAGCGGCACACCTCGCATCACCAGATGGCTGGCGAAGGTATGTCTGAGGTCGTGAAAGCGGAAGTCCCTAATACCCGCACGTTTGCATGCCTGTCGAAACCCCTTCACAACGCGCTGATATGGCCGCCCATCTTGATCGTAGAACACGGAAGAAGTTTCCACATGCCGGGGCAAGGTCCGCAGCACCTCAATAGCCTGATCGTTGAGTGGAATGATTCGCCGATCCTGATTTTTCGTTTTCGCTAGTATGAGGATGCGCCTCCGCACATCGACCTGAGGCCAGGTCAATGTGCGGATCTCCCGAAACCGCATTCCAGTATGCACTGCTATCAGCACGATCGGCTTCAAATGGGGAGCGCAGGCATCCAGTAGGCGAAGCAACTCATCTGGGGTCAAATACCGGACCCGCCCCGGTGGTTCCCTGAGCAACTTGACAGCCTTCGTGGAATTGTATGTGACGTAACCCCACTCAATGGCCTTGGTATACATGTGCTTCAGCAGCGCCAATTCTCGATTAACCGTCGCCGGCCTTACATGCTGGAGACGTTGAGCTTTATATTCTTCGATGGATTTCGGTGTAATCATCGAGAGATAGTCGGGAAAGGCCGCTGACAGATGCTTGAGGCTCATGCGATCGCGGGCTGCAGCGCCAGATGACTTGTTCGCATCGGCATAAGCCAGGTATTCCTTCGCAAATTGGGTGAGGGTGATTTTTTTATCCTCGTAAATGCCCAGATAGTCACCCTTGGCAATTTTCACCTCCACTTGTGCCAGCGCTAGCTCCGCCACCTGCTTGCTCGGGCCAATCTTCTTCCGCTTGCGTACGTCTTTGACGTAGTAGTCGATGTACCAATGCCGGCCTTTTTTAAAGACACCCATCAGAGTTCCCCTTGGCGTTCTCGCTACCGTCTCTTATCGGGGTCCACAATTATTATCGGGACCCTGCGCTTGCACAGCACTGTATTTGCCAGGGGCTTATCGAGGCCGATGCGCTCCCGCTTGCAGCCGCCATTGACCCAATAGTCGATCCAGTACACCCCTTGCTTCCTAAACACCCCCATCGTCACCCTCCTTCCCTCTCTTCTGGCCCCTCAGCCATCCTCGCCAGTGTCGCTGGCCCACCGTTTGCGACGCCTGCGTGTGAGGGAACCCCAGACCACGCGGATGCGTGCCCACCAGGGCGCCGGGGGCCGATAGGCGGTACTGTGCTCGGCATGTCGCCGCCAATTCTCGGTATACACCTCTGCTAGGCGCGGATCCCGGATCACCAGGAGATTCTCGCCGTTCTCCTTGTCCGCAGCGACCGTCCAATTGTATGAGCCTGTGATGACGATCGCCCCATCCAGGATCATGACTTTATCGTGCGCCCATTCATGTTGCGCATCGAGGGAGACGGCGATCCCAGCCGCCACCAGGCGTGCGACGGCCGAGGTGAGGGGGATGATGCGGCTGGGCGTGGGCATCGAGGAGGACGTGGACCTGGACGCCGCGTTGGGACGCGCGCACCAGCGCCCCTGCCAGCCGCGTCGAATATAGGAGATACGCCTGCACCAGAATGGTCCGCTTGGCGCCCCTGATGCCCGCGAGGATCGCGTGCGTCGCCCCACCGTTGGGGCTGAAATAGACGGCCCAGGACGTGACCCATGGGCCGTGGCCCGCAGGGCCCTGAGGCCGACGCAGCCGCCCACACAGCCAGCCTACGGTAAACAAGCCGATAGAGATCAGCCCCCACCAGGCCCATGCTGGCATAAGCGTTCCTCCAACGTGCCCCGACTGCTCCCTCCCTTGCCTCACATCGCGCGCCGCGAGGGCGGGATCAGGGGCGATGGATCTCCGTAAGGTCGGAGGCCATGTCCCCGTCACCACTGGGGTCCGTCACTCGACCTCGATCAGCGCATCGACGCGCGCTTTAGGGACGAGCAGACGCTTGGCACTGATCTCCAGCACCACCCACCCATCCTGGTCCAGGGCGACCAGGCTTCCCGCTCGGTTTGCGCCTGTCCCCATCCGTCTAGGTCATGAGGTGTGTCCTGCCGAGCACGATCGCCCCTTCCCACGCCTCGCTCACCGGGAGATCCCTCGGTTGATAGAGGGCATGGCGTGGGCGGGACACCTCTGTCAGTTTTCCATATACTTCACCGTGATTGACCGGCAAGCCTCCTGCGGGTTTAGCTTGTACAAGCCCTTGCTCTGATCTTCGGTTGAGATGAGCATGGATAGCGCCAAATAGAGTGGTTCAACTGGCTCATTCCATCTCTCCCCCTATTTGCGTCCATCGCTCTAGGCTGTCTGCTATTTCATCAGCTCTACCTCCATCGCCCGCCGCCTCTCTTCCAATTCCCTAGCTTTGGCCTCCGCGGGAACAATAACTTTTTCCCTCAGGGAGGACAGTAGCCCCTCAAGGCTTTCGTAACGGTGCACCGTGAGCACCCAGGAATACTTCCAGTAGTCCTTAAACATGCTATACGCGCGCTTCGACCCTTGGAGTAACGGTTGAACCGGCACAGCAAGCGTTGGGACAATGGTTTCCAACTCCTTCGGAATGCTGCTAGGTTCCGTGAGATCGGCAATTATGAATCGCGCCATCCGGGCCAGGAGTGTCACCGTGGTCGTAATATCGCGTGTGGTGGGTATGTCGAAATCAAACAATATGGACACATAATTCTGCGCGCGAAGAGTTTCTCGAATGCCGTCTAGCACGTCTTTCCTCGCCGGTGTGAAGCGCCCCAAAATGAGCACCGCCTTGGAGGTGATCGTATCGATGACCGTACGAATCTTCTCGTTGTGGAGCAGCAGATAAATAAACTGAGCGACTTCGAGGTTATCCACCGTAATCGTGGGTTCATCAGGCTGTGTGATGATCAATTGACTTTGGATCGTCCCACTCAGCTGTACTTCCCACGCGGAGATGCCATAAATCCGACAACCGGTCAGGTTCGCGTTCCTGAGATCGGAGTTGATCAATCGAGCGTATGTCAGGTCCGCCCCAGAGAGATTGACTTCGGTGAGGCGCGCATGGAGGAGATCTGCTCCAATGAGCTCCGCCTTCGAGAGGTCCGCTCCGTCGAGGTGTGCGAAGGTGAGGTCCGCCTCACAGAGCTTCGCTCCGGTAAGGCATGCCCCGTCGAGGATTGCCGCGCGAAGATTCGCTCCACCCAGGTCCGCATCCTGGAGGTTTGCTCCATGGAGGTCCGCTTCATGGAGGTCCGCCCCATCGAGGCGTGCCCCGTCGAGGATTGCCCCATGGAGGTCCGTCCCGGTGAGGACAGCGAGGTGAAGGTCCGGCTGTATGCTGCGGTTGATGTTTCGCCATGTATTCCAGACCCCAACCCCTTGTCTCAGCAGACCGAGATGTTCCTCGTTCGCCATGACGTTTGCCTCCCGTAAGCCATGTGGCTAATCTTGTGAGCATTACTGAGTGCCTTCACACCGCCCCTTCGTCTCTCTCAAATCGTTACTGGCGGCTCTCATCCTCGATGACAACCTCAAACACCTGCGCCGACGCTTGGGCGATGTCCCCGGCTCTGTGCAGCTCCTCCAGCAATCGCTCCAGCGCGGTCATGCGCCGCAGCGAGAGATGGCCAAGCTGCATCGCCTCATTTGGCACTTGAGGCACTGGCAGTCAGGCCGGAAGCGCATGACGCGATCGTAGCAGCAGCGCTAGCGCCAATGCGGTCGCGGCTGCATCAGCGTTCTCTCCATCGCAAGGACACCGACGAACTTACCACTCGTCGCTATCGATCCGCCTTACCATAGTCCAGTTCAGGGTTCAGCCGAAGGCGGGTCGTCTAATCGAGCAGGTCCGAGACCGGGAGGCCATATCTGGCCTGAGTCAAAGCCGAACGCTTGCAAGTGCGCTTCTACGACGTGGATGTCTCCCCGAGTCAGGCGCCTATCGAGAGCTGGGCGCTCAACCCCCTGCGTGAGAGCCGCAGTCCGCATGGTCGTGGACGCCTCAGGGTGAGGCGCGACGCAGGCGGTGAGCCACAGCAACGGGAGCCAGCCGAGGATACTCCAGGCTTGTCTCATTCGATGCCTTCTTCGATGCCTCCTTGGTGAAGGCTCGCGTATGGGCATGGTGCTCCCACACGCCCGGCGTGGCCTTGGGCCCGTCGTTTCACCACCGCTGCCCTCAGTTCCCCCCAGGACTGCTGAGTGCTGGGTTGCGACAGCGCTCGATGAAGATGCACTCGGGAGCTGTCGGAGGAGGTGGCCAGCCGGTCGCACACGACGATACCATGGCACCTAGCACCAGCGCGGTGATCATCAAGGCCACGTACGCCTTCATCCCCCGCTCGCCCTCCGGTCTGTGCTCATGGCAACTCCTAGGGCAGATCGTGCCGCCGCTCAATAACCTTGTGACACGCAGGTTGCCCACGTGCTTGCGCTTCACACCCTCTTGCTGGATGTTGTGCTCGATCGGATCGCCATTGAGAACCTCGACGACACCCGTCGTTTCCACCGTGTGCCGCGGTGTACCAAGGGGCGTCCTCACCAGCCGCTACCGATTACGCTCACGCGCCCAGGCCATGCCGGCATTCGAGAGTCCGCGCCGCGTCTTGCCGCGTGACCTCCAGCTTATCGTTGACGTCGGCCAGCAACTTCAGTCGGGCGAAGCTCGAGGGCGGGTCGAACAGGTCAAGCCGACGCACGGCATCGATTCACAGGACATTGGACCACTTCATCATGCCCCCCATAGAATGTTGATTCCTCACGCAGAGGAACGCTGCGCACGTCCTGCGCAAGTAGACAACCCCACTGGTTGGGTTGACCCCGAGGCTCTAGCCGTGCTTCAGAGGATGTGGCCCATTCTCCGATGGATCGTGGTCATCTCGTGTATCTGCGAGCCCCTCCTCACAGGACCGCCTAGCGCCGCGCCGGAACCTGTTGCCTGATGCTCCGATCCTGAAGGGAAGCGGGACACGGCGACAGGATAGCGCTGGGTACTGTGCTCACGAAAACAGGATCCGTGCCATCACAAAAACCGCTACCGCCAGCAGACTGAGGAGGGTGACCGCTTTGAGGACGAAAAAATACACCGCCGCTAGAGGCGCTAGCAGGAGTGGCCCTTCGACCTTAAGCTCCGTACGGGTGGCGTCACGCAGGCGGCCCACGACCTTGGTTGTAAAGTCGCTTTCCAGGGTCTCCGATCGACAGAGGACGATCTCCTCTGCCAGCTGTTCGGGCTCTGCATCAACGATGAGCTTCACCACAACCAAGCCCAGCTGTTCTGCCAGCGTCAATTCCCATGCCTGCCAGCTCTGCAGGTCGCCCAATCTAAGTGCGGGCATCATGCGCCGATTATACATGCCCGCGTACCAAAAGAAGCGCCAGGTTGTGGGCGTGAGACCGGAGTAAAAAACCAGCCATCCGCCGAAGCTGTCCAGTGTGTCCTTCAGACGCTGCCACAACCTGATCCGCCGCGCTGACGTTGGGACGAAATAGAGTAGTGCGTCCGACCTTATGAGGCCCCGTTGCAGATCTGCATCCAGTCCGCCGGTCTGGAAGAAACCCAGGTATCTCAACAGCACAAACGCCGGCAAGGCCGGTTTTGAACCCAGCAGGACTGCGCCGCTGTCCGCGAAGAAGACGCCGATACCCTCCGCTTGAAGCATAGCCGACAGCCGTCGGGCATACTCGCCATGTTCCCTCGTCCGGTAGGAAATAAAGACCTGATTGCGATACCGTGGTGCCTCGAACCTCCGCTTACACGCGAGCAGCCACAGATAAGCCACCCACCCGGTGGCACCGGCGACTGCCAGCGTAGCACTGCCGGCAACCGCCGGCCAGGTCGTGCCATCGAGTATGAACACGGCCATTCCAAGGACCAACACGGGCACACCAAGCAGCAGAAAAGCCACTGTGACCACGGCCATCAAGACAAATACGACGGCGGCGCTGACAGTGCTGGCTTCAGCTGTGGCCCTGTTCATCTTCGGCTCCATGTGACTGTGGTTCTGTGGCCCCCTCGTGCCGGACCTCCAAAACCGCCCTAAGTCTCTGGCGGCCGCCCAACGGCATCAGCGTCAGCGGTGTACGGTGCTGTCACGGCCTCGAACTCCGGATATACCGTGAGCAGCAGGGGCGGCACCGGACCGGCCCCCGCTGCAGTTTCATCTTGAGTTCCAGGGCATTCAGCGCGGCTTGCCCCCGGAAATGGTTGTTGGTGATGAGATAGCTCTCGCGCGCCCGCCGGCTGATCACCTCAGCCGCCTCGACCAGCTCCTGCAGTTCCTCGGCCGGATAGCGGTAGTCATAGCGCGCGGCAGCGCTGGCTTCCTCCGCAAACCACATCGCGGCATTACGGCCATGTAACCGGAGATAGCCCACGGGACTGGTGACCACCTGCATCAATCCGATGCCATAGGAGACCTGAGGCTGATCGATGTTGCAGAAGCCGATGCCGAGGTCCTGCAGCCAGGCGAAGATCTCGGGGCGATCCCAGGAGCGATGCCGGGTTTCCAGCACGAGGGGGTACTCGCGAAAGGCATCAGCCAACCGCTGGATCATGGCCCGGTTCTCGGGGGTATGGTGGACGCGATAGGGAAATTGCATCAGCACGGCGCCCAGGCGTCCGGCCTCCTGCAGCGGCGCCATCGCCTGCCGAAACGCGGTGGCATCCTGGCCGCTGGCCGTGCCTTCGTGCGTGAAGCCCTGCCACAGTTTCGCGGTGAACCGAAAGGCGGGATGATCGGCCACACGCGCGACCCAGCGCTGCGTCGTCTTGGCGTCCGGGATGCGATAGAAGGTGGAGTTGATCTCGATGGCATCAAAATACTGGGCCAGGTAGCGCAGGGGATCAAAGCCGCGCGGCTGCGGCTTGGGATAGACCTGACCGGCCCAGTGTTGATAGGACCAGCCTGCCGGGCCGATGCGGATGCGGTCAAGTGCCCCGGGCTCCCTGTTCATGCGTCTCTCCTTGCCTCCCGTGGCCGACGTTCCTCCACCGCCTTCTGCCAACTTGGCGGAAACGCCTCAGGCGACGCCTGGGCGATGAGCTGGCGAATGACCTCGGCGGCCGAGCAGTGGAAGGTCTGGGTTAATGCCTCAAGCTTTCGCGAGGTCACCTCATCCAGGCGCAACATGAACCGTGTTCCGTAATAGCCGGAGTCATGCGACCGGGGGGCTGTTTCGACTGCGCGCCAGCTCGCTGGGAAGTCCTCGTAGGCTATCTGACGCATCGCGTGCCGTTCCCAGGCAGCGACATCGGTGCCATGGGCCGCAGCGGCTGCCTGCACCTGTCGAAGCAGCTCGGGGTCCACCAGCATGTGCACGAGGTGCGGGCGATCTGGGGTAGAGGGGTCGACCGTCCACTTTTGTGTCTGGGTGAGCCCCCACTGCATCACGTGCCGCAGGATCGCCGAGCGCTTCCGATGGAAGGCGGCTACCAGCTCCTCCAGCTTGGCCTGCGTCTCGGCGTCGAGCCGAGCTTGGTGCCTGACACTGTAGCGCCGCCGGCAATGCTTGGGGGCTTGTGGTGAATTCATCGGGTACATTTCTCTATTTCGCAATATCACATTCCTTCAAGCTGTGATAGTCACCGTCCCGTGGGTTACGAAAAGCCACCTTTTCGGCAGTAATCACAGGAGCACGATCTAAACCCATCAACACATCATGGGTTCTCGTCACATTTGGTGAGGTGGATCGGGACGTAGTAATTGGTTACCCCTAAACGGGTTAGCCGCTATGCCAAAGACAAACTCTCCAACGGCCTCGCCTACAGCCCGGCTTTTGAGCGAAGAAGAGCCCTTCAACCCCCGTCCCTCCCCCTCGATGAGTCCTGCTTCCAATAACGTCTTGACCGTCCTAGCACTATCAGCCCATTTTTTATTTGGAGCAGAGGGGTTAATCATGGCAGCTCCTAACCATTGCGCGGTCCACTGTGCCAGTTTTTTGAGGCTATCTTGGGCGTTGTTAGGAAGCTCTGCCATCACTCTGAGGAGACGTTCTTTTTCCGCCAGATCCTCCTGTTGGCGCCTCACGAGCTCCGGCGCAAACGACCGGCGCATGTACTCCACAATCGCCAAATGGGTTACCCGCTCGAACCACGAAAAAGGGGGCAAATACCTCTGCATGTCTCGAAGTTTCTCTAGCTCTAGCCCTATTTTTGCCGACACTTCTCCCCGAAGGCCGAAGTCAACATAAGCGGGAAATGGCTTTCCTCCGTGTACATAGTCGGACCGAGCGCCATAGACGTCTTCCAAGCACTCCGACAGCATTAAACTCGTGATCGGAGAGAATACCGACTGGTAATACTTGTATAGCTCATCTGGAATCTTCCAGAATTCGCTAGGAAGGTAGTCCACAATAAACTGAATGAACTTTTGCACAAATTGGATAGGTACTTTCCTACCTTCTTTACGCTTACGGATTTCTTTGTAGTGATGCCCAGCGAGACACTCAATGGCCGAAACTAAGGAGACATACGCGACCGAAGGATCAAAACTAACCAGTGAAAGAGCTGCATGGTAAAGTTTGGCTGCAGCGAGAACCGCCTCGGCTGTGGTATCTGGAGCTTGGGCAAAACCTTTAAGAATAGCGACGAACTCACGAGAGTCGATGCCATATGGAGGTTGAGCGGAAGCTCGAACTGCCCTCGGAGGTGCCACATAGTATGGGTGACCAACAATAGGCCGGTCATCTGCCCTTCGAAGCCCTAATGGGACGATTGGTTCCCGAGCGAAGACGGACAGGAGTGCTGTAAATTCTAACGCTACCTGCTCAATGGGTGGACCGCTGTACATGAACGTACGAGTTGAGGAGACCGCCTCCTCCGTAGTCCGAGTGAAGCAGTTAAATGCGAGGCAGAGTTCTTGAGGAAGCCGGTAATAAGGCTGGGAGATGACCGTTACAGTATAGAAGCGATGGTCAGCTCGGATGACCCATGCAGCAGCGCCGGAACTATAACGATCAGCCGTTAGGATGGACTTGTCGTAGAGCTCTCGCCCACTGAGGAGGTGATATTCTACGTCAATACCTGCAGGCATTTCATCGCCAGACGCCGGTGCAAGGAGATATTTTGTGTTCCACACGAGACGCAAATAGCTGACTCCTCGTTCGCCATCGCTCACGTCTCCTCCGCCAGCCACCGCGCCAGGGCCTCTTGGACAAGCACGCTCGGGTGTTGCCCCATGTGCGGCACGGCGCCTTCGGCTGCTAGGCTAGGGGCGCTCTGCTCGGGTCAACATCACGGTCTAGATAGATAGTGATCATCACCCGATCGCCCCACCTCCTTTCGGCCGAAGGTTGCCCAGCTGAGCCTCCTGCAGCAGCTCGGCTAATACCCTGGCTTTCTGTGCTGGTGTCAGCTTCGGATATGGCCTTTCTGCGGCTTGTGACATCGGCCCTCCTCTCAATCTGTCCGTTGCGGGCCTCTGTCAAATATCTGCGGCTGTGTTGGGCGACGGCGACAACCCGGGACCCGGTGGGTCTGCTCAGGGCAGAGCGATAGGTGCTTTAAGGTCACGGAGCAATCGCTGAAACGCCTCCTGGTAAGCATTGTAGTTCTTCCAGTTGCTGAAGTCTGGGATAAAGTACTCGCGGATCTCACGCGCAGAGTCTTTCCCGGTATCTGCGTCAAAGCACTCTAACGTACGTATGGCCTCGAATGAGACCACGCGCACAGGAAAAAGCACCTGCCTGTGTTCCTGCATCTCGCATTGCCTCGCCCTAGCGATCTCGGTTTTCACCCACTCACTATTCATGCTGTGGGATGAGAGGATCAGCAGCAGGCGTTCATGGACGCTGATGGCCTGATTAATCTGCTCGTGGAGCTTTCGGCCGCCCTGGACATCGTGCGGTGCAAACCAACAGCGCACTCCCTTGCTGAGCACATCAGCATGGAGGCGTTCTGCAAACTCCTGATCTTTGCTCGAATAGCTGATAAAGCAGGAATAGTACTCAAAAGGGCGTCCGACCAGCGATTTCGTATAGGTAATCATTTCATCTGGGACGCCCGCCCCTCGTAGGAAGGCTTCAGGGATGTTGGCCTGCGAGCGATAGAGCGTATCAATGCCAATGGTCGAAGGGCCATAGTGCTGTACTGTTTCGAGTCCTCGAACCGTGCTTAGGTCGACATCTCCCAAAATGGTCTATTCCATCTTTGCCTTAGTAAGGTTTGCACGGATGAGGGCTGCATCGGTGAGGTTCGCCCCACTGAGTTCCGCTCTACTGAAATCTGCCCCTCTGATGTCCGCACTAGCAAGGCGAGCGTCACTGAGGTCCGCCCCCCTAAGGTCTGCCTCCCTGAGGTCCGCGCCCTTGAGGTCCGACTCTTCGAGGCTTGCCTCCCTGAGGTCCGCGCCATAGAGATCTGCATTAGCAAGGTAAGCCTCCCCGAGGTCCGCCCCCCTGAGGTCCGCCCTCCTGAGGTTTACCTCCCTGAGGTCCATCCTTCAAAGTTCAGCCTAGTAGAAGTCCGGCCTAATTTCGGGATACGCGTTCCGCCACTGATTCCAGACTGCTACCCCTTGCTTTAGCCGTGCGAGATGTTCTTCGTTCGCCATCGGTCACGCCTCCTCAACCAGCCACCGCGGTAACATCTCCTTGATGCACGTACGTGACGCCAGTACCCAGACGCCGACAACGCCCAAGCTATCAATCACGATATCGCGGACCGTGCCCTCCCGCCCTGGCACAAAGGTTTGATGCCATTCATCGGAGCATGCGTACAACGCCGCGACGAACATGGCGAGCAGCCAGGCATAGGTGGGTCGGGCCACATGCAGCCGAAAAGCACGAAACAGGAGAACAGTTAATACCGCGAAGACCGTCAGATGTGCTAGTTTTCGGAGGATAAAGTCATAGACTGGCTCGAAGGGTGAGGCGAGCGAGGGGGTGGCAGAGAACGCAAAAATCACCCCCATCCAGAAGACTACTGCCATCCACCGCACGAGAAACTTCACCATAATGTGCCCCAGGCCGGTAGCTCATGCCTGCAGAAGCGATACTGGGCGCATTGCTGTAGGCTGAGCCGGGTCATAAACCGTCTTCTGGTAGATACTGCCGCCGCTCGAAAAATTGATTGAGCGTCAGGTTCACCAGGTCTTTGAGCTCCACCCCCTCTGCTTGGGCGTAGCGCTCAATCAGGTCCACATACAGCATGTCGACGACGTACGTCTTTTTCACGGTGTACCGTGGTGTCCCGATCGGCTAGCCCCTGGACCTTGAGCTGGTCCTACTGGGTCCAGTCAATCGTCCGCCGCCATGGCTTAGAGTCCCCGATAGACATCGCGCCGATGACGCACCCTTGCGATGGTCACCGCAACGTTCGTCTGCAATGTGTCGGTCACGCGATAGGATCACCTCCTTTCCGAAAGTTCCACAGTCAAGCTTGCTGTTGCGGGCTAGTGAAAAGAACGCTTGATGACCAACGACCTCCTGGCCCGCCTTGCCTATTGTTTCATCAGCACGTCAAGCCCGTCGGCGCAGGCGCGGGCGACCGCATAGCCCGCCTTTTCTTCCCCGGGCATTTTATCCCAGCCCCCTTTTTCAATGAAGGTACCGCGCTGGTAGGAACTTAATTTCCCGAAG
>JBKPCR010000195.1:0-6503 GCA_046727435.1 bacterium
GCGCTCACCGCGCCAGCGAGCCACAAACGGGTGCTGACCAGCATCGCCAAGGCCATCCAGACCACCCCGCCTGGTGTCTTGACGCGTATCTCGTCCGCTTGCACCGGCCCGAGGTCATGTGGCTGCTCCACCAGATGCTCAGGGACAGCCCGGCTGTGGCCACCAGCCCGTGCCATCCACGCGGCGACCGTCCGCTCATCAAATCCCCAGGCCCCGACGATCGCTTGCAGTGGACAGCCAGGCGCAAGAAGGGTCAGCACGAGCGTGACCGTTTGGGCTGGCGTCCGCAGACGGTACAACGCCGTGCCTTTCGTGGCGGTGAATGTCTTGTGGCACTGTATACAGCGCCAGCGCTGAGCCCTACGCGCATGGACGCGGATATTGCCGTGGCCGACCTGTCCTCTGGCAGGGCACGCCAGCTTGGGGCAGAAGATGGTCGCGGGGTCCATGAGGGTTCTCCTCCCTTGGCTTTGCTGGGCAGCACGCCCAGAAGGAGTAGGTCTGGACCCCCATTTTTGTTACAAGTGCACTGCACCACGGTTTCGTGGGGAGCTACCGATGTTAGAACCACCATGATATATACCCATACCGTGAAGAGTGTCACCATTAAAGAGGCCAAAAGCCCGCTTGATTTGTGATGTTTTTCTGGTACCTCGATCTGTTGATTGGCGTCAACCCAAGGTCGGGTATGGAGTCTGGCATTACGGCTGCCTCCTCCCCTAGAAACCGGACGTGAAAGTTTCCCTTCATCCGACCCGAGCCTTTGACGGATCTTCCTCTATCTGGGTGTCAACCGATGGCAGTTGATTGACGTTTATCTCGATAGAAATCCAACGTCAGATGAAGAGCCAACCTGGAGGGGGACATCCCACGCGCCTGGATGCTGGGGGCATCTATGGAGCGCCTTCCCAGGTCGGTATGTGACATAGAGGAGGATGACCATGAGACACGGCGGTGCGTCGAGACAGCAATGGTGGCGTATGGGATTGGCACCGGTGGTGATCGGGCTCTGGGCCGCGGTTGGGTGGGCGCAGCCGGCAAGGGGCCAGGCAGAATGGTCGCGTGGGACGCCCCTGCCTGTATTGCTGAAAGCGGTTGGAGTAACGGATGACCAGAAAGCTCAGATCAAGGCGATCGTGGCCGCCCATCGGCCGACCCTGCGAAATCTGCACGGCCAGTTACGCGCGGCCAATCAAACGCTCAGCGATGCACTGTTGACGACGGGCGAACCGACCCCGACTGTCCAGCAGATCACCCAAATCCGCGGCCAGCTCCTGGTGGAGACGGTGAAGATGCGGCAGGAAATGCTGGGGGTCCTCACCCCGGATCAGCTAGCCAAGGTGGCGCAGCTGCAAGATCAGCTCCGGGCACTCCGGGCGGAGCGGCACAACCTTCTTACGGGAGGGACGACTAGCGCGCAATAGGTCGCTCCAGGGGAGGCGTCGCACATTGAGGCTCGCGAGCCGCTTCGGCCCAGCCAGGATAGTTTAACGCCATGGCCGCTCTCGACGGCGTGGCTGCTCGGGGCCACCGACTGCGGTGGCTCCGTTTCCGAAGGGTGAGGGAAACCGCTAAGAAGATCGCTATGACGCCAAAGGAAAAGCCAGTGGTCAGTGTTCCCAGAGCATACAATGCTGGGGAGGTGATGTTGGTGGTCATGCCATAGATCTCTAACGGTGTTAAACATCAGGCCGATGCCCAGGCCGATAAGGATCGACGGCACGATGCGGCTGGCCACCGCCAGATAGAAGACTGCCGTGGCGCTGCGAAAGCGCTTGCGAAACACCAGACCTGCCAGGAGCGACAGCACTACAGTTAACAGCGTGACCAGTGTCGCCAGGAACAGGGAGCGCTGGAACCCCCCCAGAAATCTCCCACGCGCTGTTGCGCAAACAGGGCCGTAAACCAGTGCATTGAGACGCCATTCATCGAGAAGGTGAGCCCGCCTGACAGCCCCTGAAAGGATAGGATGATGATGGCCGACAGCGGCCCATAGAGAAAGAGCACGAAGACTCCGAAGAATGCTCCCAGCACATAAAAGCTCCGTGGCCGTCGTCCCCTATCCATCATGGGCTAAAGCTCTTTGCGGATATCCACGATGCGGACCATCGCCATGATCATCAGCAGGGTGACGATGAGCAGGATGACGGCATTGGCTGCCGCAGCCGGATACTGCAAGAGCGCAATCTGATTCATCATCAGGCCAACCGAGGCACTCTGTCCCCCACTCATCAAGCGCACAGTGATGAAGTCGCCCATCACCAGGGTCACCACGAAAATTGAGCCAATAGCCATACCCGGTTTGGACAGCGGGATAATCACGTCCCTCAGCACTTGCCCGTCGCTGGCACCGCAATCGGTGGCGGCCGCGAGGATCGAGCGATCGATCCGTATCATGGAGTTAGAGATCGGTGTCACCATAAATAGGGTGTACAGATGCACGAACGCCAGCACCACGGCGAAATCCGAGAACAACAGAAATTCCACGGGTTCAGCGATCAACCCCATGGCCTGAAGCGTCGAATTGAAAATGCCATGTCGCCGAAGAAACGGCACCCAGGAGATCATGCGAATGATGTTCGAGGTCAGAAAAGGAATAGTACAGATCAAAAATAAGATCAATTGCCAGCTAACGCCACGGGCTGCTTAACTCTCGACGCCGAAGTAGGCGTTTCTCAGATATTGGAGCATCATACGCTGGGTATTGAAGAATGAACCGTTGAGGGCGATGGCTGAGCGCATGACCTTAGCAAATTCCGTTGGTTGTCGATAGAACAACGGCAGAATCACCTGCTCCAGCTGGTCATATAGTGAGGCCACCTCGTGGGGCGTCTCTTCCCCAGCCTCCTGCCCCTCGCCAATGGCCCAGCCAGTGACCCCTTCCTGATGGCCCTCAAGCCACCAGCCATCGAGCACGCTCAGGCTCGGCACCCCGTTAAGCGCTGCTTTCATGCCGCTGGTCCCGGAGGCTTCTTGGGGTCGCTGCGGGGTATTGAGCCAGAGGTCCACGCCAGCGCAGATATCGCGGGCCAGCGCCATATCGTAATTTTCCAGATAGACTATCTGCATCGCTTTTCCCATCTCAGCCGAGGCAGCAAAAATACGCCGGATCAACGCCTTACCCGCCGTATCCTGCGGATGCGCCTTGCCACTATAGATGACCTGCAGGGGGCCGACATGGAGCGTGATCGACCGCAGGCGCTCCAAGTCAGAGAACAACAGATCGGCCCGCTTATAGGCGGCGGCGCGCCGCGCAAAGCCAATGGTCAAGACGCCCTCGTCCAGGCGGACGCCGGTGCGGTGGTGTACCAATTCCAAGAGATCGCGCTTGGCCTGCGCATGAGCATACTGGATGTCGGCTATGGGGATCTTGACGGCGTAACGCAGGTAGAAGTTATCATAACGCCACTCGGGAATATGGTGATCATAGAGGTTGCGAAAGGCCATGCCCGTCCAGGTGACGGCATGGACACCATTGGTGATCGCATCGATCGGAAAATCGGGGAACATGCCGCGCGAGACGTCGCGGTGGCGCATGGCGACGCCGTTCACATAGCGCGAAAAGTATAGCGCCAAATAGGTCATATCCAGCACGCCGTTCAGAGAGCAATTGGCCTTTTTCAGAAAAGCCATCCATTCCCTTGCCAGCACCTTCTGCACCATCTCCAGTGGGAAACGGTCATGTCCCGCCGGCACGGGAGTGTGAGTGGTGAATACGCAACGCTGGCGCACCGCCTCCACGTCTTCGTCCGTCACCGCATACCAGCCACTGTCCGCCGTCTGTTGCTGCAACAAGGCCAGCGTGAGTAGGGCGGCGTGTCCCTCGTTCATGTGATACGGTTGGAGCCGATCATAGCCAAGGGCCGCCAGCATCATCACCCCGCCAAGGCCCAAGACCACTTCCTGACACAGTCGATAGTGGCTGTCGCCGCCATAGAGGTGATCCGTGAGGGTACGATCCCAGGGGAGGTTTTCCTCCAAGGCGGTGTCGAGCAGATACACTGGTACGGTATGCCCGAATACCCCGCGCACCACGTAGCGCCAGGCACATACCTGCACTGAGCGGCCCTCGATGGCGATAGTGACGCGTGATGACATCGGTTCCAGCACTTCCTCTGGAACCCACACCACCGGACTCTCCAATTGATTACCTGCCAGATCCAGACGCTGGCGAAAGTACCCACGGCGGTGCAGAAGCGTGACGGCCACCATGGGGAGACCTAAATCGGCGGCCGCCCGCAACGTGTCTCCTGCTAGCACGCCCAGGCCCCCGCTATACGTTGGGATGGCGGTATCAAGGCCGATTTCCATGGAGAAATATGCGATCGTATCCGTGGTCTTGAACATACGCACCTGGAGTGGGGGGGTGCCGCTGGCTTGGATGCCTCCAGCAGCTTCCCCTTGTCATTGGCGATGACGCTTCGCGTGTGGATGCAATTTTAGACGCAATTTGGACCGACCACAAGGTTGAGAGACACCACCGTGCCAGGAGGATTACGCAAAGAAAGTGCCATCCGGATCCGAGTTGAGTCCAATCTTGCTGATCAGGCCATAGCAGAGGCATTGTTCACTCCCAACAGACCGGAACCGCTTTCGGCGCCGTGAGGAAGCCGATGCACATTTCACAGCAAGGTCAGTGCCCTCGTCGGCGTGTACAAGAGGGGTTTAACCATGCCTTACAAGGGGGGACAAAAGGCGGGGGTGTTGCTCAGAATTTAAGCATTCGCACAATCGCTGACCAAGAGTTGAACGGCATCGCAGCGCACCCGGCTCTCTGTTGCCGTTGTGCAATGCTGGCTCCGAACCGATCCCTTCATCCCCCGGGCTTTCCTGGGTAGGTTTTTTGCCACCGCTGTCCACCCAGAGCCTTTTGAGTTTAGGGTTATGATGGAGATGGTCCGATAGCCTTAGGGGCATGCTGATTCTCCGATGCAGGGTATCCGGAAAGGCGTCTCTCCAGGAACGCGTTCATATCCTGCGCGCGCTTGAGGATGACGTCTTGTTGTCCGAAATCGGGCAGGATAAAGAACCGATTCTGTCGCACCGCATCGACGACGATCTGCCCGATCTGCTCTGGGGTCATGAGCACACTATGGAACACCCCTGCAAGCGCTGCCTCGGCCACTGTGCTTTCTGGGGTCAGGCCCACGACGCGCTCTGTTTCGTGCAGATTGGTCTCGACGCCGCCGGGGCAGAGAACCGAGACCCCAATACCCTTCGGACGTGCATACAGCGCCAAGGCTTCCGACAGGCCGACGACGGCAAACTTCGACGCGATATAGGGAGCACCCTCACCGGTGAGGGCGACCAAGCCAGCGATCGAGGCGGTGTTGATGATATAGCCGCTACCGCGCGCGATCATCTGCGGCAGGAAGGCGCGGATGCCATGAACGACGCCAAGGACATTGATGCCGAACGACCACTCCCAGTCCGCCATGGAGATCTGCTCAAGGGCGCCGCGGAGCACGACACCAGCGTTGTTCATAAGAATATCGACGTGCCCCATCTCCATGCCGGCGACCTGTGCCAGACGCTGAATATCAGCCTCCTTGGAGACATCACAATGCACCGTCAGCACGCGGCTGCCGTGCGCCGCAAGCTCGGCGCATGTCTCCTCGAGCCGTTGGTCGTTCACGTCTGCAATGACAACATCCATCCCTAGCCGAGCCATCGCCAGGGCAGTGCCTTTGCCGATCCCACTCGCACCACCCGTGATGACGGCGATCTTGCCTTCGAGTTGCATGCTCGAGTCCCCCTTGCTGCGCAGGATCTGCCACTCATCTAGGAACCTTGCAATGAAGCATGACATTTCTGGTCAGCAGACGCGCGTGTCCCCGTGGATCATTGGGTAGCGCAGTCAGCGCGCGATAGGCGGCATGACCTCGCGAGCGATCAATTCCAGGGCCTCAAAGTCCGTTTGGTCGTTGTGCTGCAACATCACACGTTCCACCCCCTCATCCGCCAGGGCCTGCAACGCAGCGACGATCTGCTCCGGCGTCCCAATAAGCCATTCCTCCTTGCGGAGTGCGTCGCGCACACCGGATGCATCGAGAGAGGCGAGATGTGGCATCAGTCGTTGCATGGCTTCGATGCGGCGGCGTATCTCCCGCTCGTTACGACCGATGAGGAAGGCTGTCGACACACAGTGGCGAATCTCACGGGGATCGCGGTTGATAGCGTGGCAGTATGCTGCCAAACGCTCGCGCTTGGCGCGGTATGCCGCCGGCGTGATGGTGCCTGGCACATCCCATTCGTCGGCGTAGCGCGCCACGATCCGCAGCATCCGGCGCTCACTCGTGGTGCCGATGAGCACCGGGATCCGCGGTCGCTGCACGGGCTTGGGGCGTGGATTGGGACCTTCCAGCTGATAATAGCGGCCGGCAAATTGCGCCGGTTCGTCCCTGAGCAAACGCGTGATCACTTCAAGACCCTCCTCGAGCCTGTCCATGCGCTCTCGCAGTGGTGGGAAAGGCAAGCCAAAGGCACGGTGTTCTTGGTCGTTC
>JBKPCR010000196.1:0-19099 GCA_046727435.1 bacterium
GCACATTCACCTCGGCACCGCCTTTAACAAAATCCTCAAAGACTTCGTGGTGCGTGTCAAGAGCATGGAAGGCTATAACGCCGTGTACGTGCCGGGTTGGGATTGCCATGGCCTGCCGATTGAGCACCAGGTTGATCTCGAGCTCGGAGACCAGAAAGCTGGTATGAGTAAGGCAGACATTCGCCGACGCTGTCGTGCTTTTGCCGAACGCTTCATCGATATCCAGCGGGAAGAGTTCAAGCGACTGGGCGGCTTCGCCGACTGGCAACACCCCTACCTGACCATGAGCTATGCCTACGAGGCCACGATCATCCGCGAACTCGGCCATTTTTTCGGGCGTGGAGGGGTCTACAAGGGGGTAAAACCGGTGCACTGGTGCATCTCTGATCAGACGGCGCTGGCCGAAGCCGAAGTGGAATACGAGGACCGGACTGACGAGTCGATCTGGGTGAAATTCCCGCTCACCCCAGAGTCGCAGGCCGCGCTGCCGTTTCTGCAGGGCAAGCAGGCCTCGGTGCTGATCTGGACCACCACTCCCTGGACCCTGCCGGCGAACCTGGCGGTGGCGTTTCATCCCTCTTACGAGTATGTCTGGGCTGAGACCGACGGTGAAGTCTTTCTGCTGGCGAAGGAACTAGCCGAGCCTGTGCTGCAAAAGCTCGGCTTTGCGAAGTATCACATCCTCCAAACCATGCCGGGCCAGGCATTGGAAGGGCTAAGGGCTCGACATCCATTCATCGAGCGCGATTCGGTGTTCATCCTGGGCGAGCACGTCACCCTCGACCAAGGGACTGGGTGTGTCCACACTGCGCCAGGCCATGGCCAGGAAGACTATGAGATGGGTATCAAATATCGCTTGGAGATTTATAACCCAGTAGGGGATGACGGCCGATTCCTGCCGCAGACACCGTTATTCGCGGGAATGAACGTCTGGGAAGCAAATCAGAAGATCGTCGACAGGTTGCGCGTCGACGGATTCTTGCTCAAAGAGGAGCGCCTTACCCACTCCTATCCGCACTGCTGGCGTTGCAAAAATCCGGTGATCTTCCGCGGTACGGCACAATGGTTCATTTCGATGCAGGCCAATGACCTGCGGCGACGAGCCCTCGAAGAGATCCGCCGCGTGCAATGGATTCCGCCCTGGGGCGAAGAGCGCATCTACAATATGGTGGAGAGCCGTCCCGACTGGTGTATTTCTCGCCAACGGGCGTGGGGTGTGCCAATCACGGTGTTTTATTGTCAAAGCTGCCAGGCCACGCTGGCCCGCCAGGAGCTGGCGGAGCACGTGGCCGCCCTAGTCGAGCACGAAGGTGCGGACGTCTGGTTCGAACGCGACGCCGCCGACCTACTCCCCGCTGGCTACCGTTGTCCCGAATGCGGTGGCGACCGCTTCACCAAAGAGACAGACATCTTGGATGTCTGGTTCGATTCCGGCGTCAGCCATGCCGCCGTGCTGGAACGACATCCCGATTTGACATGGCCGGCCGATCTGTACCTCGAAGGTAGCGACCAGCATCGCGGCTGGTTTCATACTTCGCTATTGACCGCTGTCGGCACACGTGATCAAGCTCCTTACAACTCGGTCCTGACCCATGGCTTCACCGTCGACGCTCAGGGGCGCAAGATGTCCAAGTCCCTCGGCAACGTCGTAGCCCCGCAGGAGGTCATCGAAAAACATGGTGCCGAGATCCTGCGTCTGTGGGTGGCATCGGAGAATTTCCGCGAGGACGTGCGCGGTCCAGATGATGAGATCACTGGCCATCTGATCGAGGTGTATCGCCGTATCCGCAACACCTGTCGGTTTTTACTGGGAAACCTGGCCGATTTCGACACGATGGCAGACCGTTTGCCGCATGCAGAACTGCAGGAGCTGGATCGCCTGATGCTGCACCGCGTGCAGAAGACCATCGAGAGAGTGCGGCGGGCCTACCACGACCACGAGTACCACATCGTGTTCCATACCCTGCATAACTTCTGCGTCGTGGATCTCAGCTCGTTTTATCTCGACGTGCTGAAGGATACGCTGTATACCGCGAGGGCCGATGCAGCGGAGCGTCGCAGTGCGCAGACCGTGTTGCATGAGACCCTGCTGGCGCTGGTCAAGTTGATGGCACCCATCCTGGCATTCACCGCAGAGGAAATCTGGGGCTATCTGCCGGCCGCCAGTCGGGAGGAATCGAGCGTCCATCTGACCGAATTTCCCCAGGTGAATACGGCCTACGTCGATGAGGAACTGGCGGTCCGTTGGGACCGCCTGCTGGCGGTGCGTGGTGAGATCCTAAAGGCGTTGGAGCAGGCGCGCAATCAAAAGCTGATTGGCACCTCGCTCGAAGCGGCGGTCGATGTGTATGTGCCTGATGGCGAATGGCGCGACCTCCTTGACGCCTATGGCGGCACCCTTGCCAGCATCGGTATCATCTCAGCATTGACCCTGCATTCATCCGAGGCGGCACCAGCCGAGGCGATGGCCAGCGACATGATCCCAGAGTTGAAGGTACAGGTTCGACACGCCCCCGGGTTGAAATGCGTGCGGTGCTGGCACTGGCAAGAAGATGTTGGGCAGCATCCTAAGCATCCCCTCCTGTGCGGCCGTTGTGTGGCACGGCTCGCCTAGCACTGGGTGCCGCCATTTCACCCCCCCGAACCCTCCACCCTCAAGAGAGAGGGCTAGACGAGGTCCCCTCCCCCTCTAGGAGAAGGTTGGGGTGAGGGGGATGGCGGCGATCGCAGTCCACAGCACATCAGCGCAGTGTGCAAGGAGATCTCCAATGTCGGACCCCCCGCTGCTCTTGCAGCGTGAACCGCCTGTAGCGACGGTGGTCTTCAACCGTCCTGAGGCACGCAACGCCCTGAACGAGGCGATGCAGCTCGCCCTGCCGCCGATGCTCGCACAACTGCACGAGGACGCTGACATCCGTGTGCTGATCCTCAGGGGGGCAGGGGATAAAGCGTTCGCGGCGGGAGATGATATCACCCAATTCGTCGACTGGGGAGCCAAGGAGGCGCTGGCCCATTATCATCATCTGGAGGTCTTTATTGGTGCCATCGAAGCCTTTCCCAAGCCGACGATTGCGCTGATCCAGGGCTTTGCGGTGGGGGCCGGGCTCGAGGTGGCGGCGGCCTGCGATCTGCGCTATGCTTCGGCGGACTCACGCTTCGGCATCCCGATTGCCCGCTTGGGCCATACCGTCGATCTGCGCAACGCGCTGCGGCTCATCCGGCTGGTCGGCCCCTCACGGGTGAAAGAGATGCTCTTCACCGCCGAGCTCATCGGCGCCGAGGAAGCGCTGCAGATCGGCCTCATCAATCGCGTCCAGACGCCGGACCACATTGAACGCTATACCTACAACATGGCCCGCAAAATGGCGACCTATGCGCCCTTGTCGCTGATGCAGTCCAAAGCCAGCGTGCAGCTCTGCCTCGACAATCCTGAACTGCGCGGCATTGTCGAACCGGCGGCGCTCGCCGCAGCGCTGTACGATACCGAAGATTTCCACGCCGGAGTCCAGGCGGTTTCTCAGCAAGCAACCGCTGCCGCCGTTTCAGGGGCGATAGGCGGCCGAGAGGAGTAAACGGATGCCGTTCGACACCTTACTGTACGAGAAGAAGGCCCGAATCGGTTATGTAACGTTGAACCGCCCCCGCCTTTTGAATGCGCAGAGCCCTGAGATGTTCGAAGAGCTGGCCCAGGTGTTCGGCGATATCAAGCATGACCCCGAGGTGGGGGTGGTCATTCTCACCGGGGCGGGCGACCGGGCTTTTTGCGCCGGAGCGGACATCAATTTTTTGAAACAGTTGGCACAGACGACGCCGATGGCCGCCAAGACCTTTGTGGAGAAAAATCGCCTGGCCTTCGGCGCCATTGCGTATCTGGGGAAGCCAGTGATCGCTGCGGTAAATGGCTTCGCGTTGGGCGGCGGCTGCGAGCTGGCGATGGCCTGCCACATCCGTCTCGCTGCGGAAAACGCCCGTTTCGGTCAGCCGGAGATCAACCTCGGCCTCTTCCCCGGAGCCGGTGGCACCCAAAGGCTGCCACGTCTGGTCGGCAAGGGCATCGCGCTCGAGATGATGCTGACCGGCGAAGCGATCTCGGCCTTGGAGGCCCATCGTGTCGGCCTGGTCAACAAAGTGGTGCCGGCGGCCGAGCTCATGGCGACGGCTGAGACGCTGGCGCAGCAAATTCTCGCGAAAGCTCCGCTTGCCGTAGGCGTGATCCTGGAAGCCGTGCAGCATGGCATGGAAATGACCTTGGTCGAGAGCTTGCAACTCGAGGAAAATCTGTTTGGGGTTATCTGTAGCACCGAGGACATGCGGGAAGGGACAGCGGCCTTCCTCGACAAACGGCCAGCCAATTTCACCGGGAAATAGCGCTCTGATACTGGGACGGAAGGGATCGCATGCAGCTGCCTGAACAGATCGACACGACCGACATACGCGCCGCTGATGGCCTCTATATGGTGCTAGTCAATGACGAGCCGTTACGCACCCCCAAGGGCCATCCGGTGCAGGTATCGTCGTGGGACTTGGCCAATGCTATGGCCGACGAGCTCATGGCCGAAGGTGTGCTGGATATACAGCGCCTGACGCTGTATGCGTTGTATGCCACGCAGCGCGATTTCATCGCAGACCGCCTCGACGCGACCATCGGTGCCATTCTCCAGCACCTGCCGGGCGACTTCGAGCTCCATCCCGATCCTGACCCCGCGTTGGCAGCGAAGCAGTTGGCAGCTTGGGCACCGCTGTTGGCGTTTTTGCGTGACTTCGGGCCCGAGCTGCCGATGGCCAGGCCGTTACAGGACATGCAGATGCCCTGGGAACTCACGGAGGGCTTGCGAACGCACCTCATAGCCATGAGTCCAGCGCAATTGACCGTCGTAATGCAAGCGGTGACGAACCTCGGTTCAGCGGTCGTGGGTATACTATTGGCGAAGGAGGGCCTTGAGGTGGAGCCGACTGTTTCAGCGCTGACCGTGACGGCCCAGCATCTGGCGAGATATACACATGAGGATCCCGAGCAGGCGGACATGTTCGTTGCCGAGATGAGTCAGACCGTTCGGCGGCTGTTGCAATATGTACGACTCAGTGCGTAGAAATGGCATTAGCATCTTCTAACCGAAGAAAAAACTCCGTGGAGATGAACTCACCGCATCTAAGAAAGCAGAAGATCGTCTGGCAATCGGCGTGCTACAAGCCTATGCTAGACGGGATCTCGTAAAACGTGCCGCTGGGAGTATCCCCCGCCACAACATCATTGAGAGCGGTGCGATCGAGGCAGGCCGCGATGGCCTTGGCTTGTGCCACACCCTTGGGCGAGCGCACGTGGCTGATGTAGATGGCGCGTCGCGCGCCTACGGGAATTTTCGCAGCGTAGGTATCCGGATGCGTCAGCACGAAACCCACTGCCTGCGGGGTGATGAGATCGCCCAAGTGCAAGCCGGTCAGCTCGGCTACGCGCTCTGGCCGATGCACCAGCTCTTCAGTCAACGGCTGCCCAAGAATCTCGCAGTTCACCACCGTGATACTGAGCTGCGACCAGGGCGGGATCACGGGCTCCGATTGGTTCGGCGCTTTAAACCAGCGTTTGCGGGCACCATCGGTCTTGACGATGACGATAGCATCGGGGATTCGTTCATGGATTATATGCACGGCGGCGACATTGATACCCTTGACCATGACGTCGCCAAGGTCGTGATGCAGGACGAGCAGGCGATTCCACCGTTGTGCTAAGGCTCTCAGTTGGTCCGGCCAATCGGGGGCATCGCGTATCAGCAAGATTTGGTCCGACTGCAGGGTTTTGGGTCGATGATAATTGGTGGTAGAGCTCAGCACAACTGTGCGACCCAGTACGATCAACTCGTCCGCCAGACGATTCATGAGAGTTGATTTCCCGCCAGCCCCCATGATGCTGACGCATTGCGATGGCTTGATGTTTAGGAAAGTCGACAGCTGCTGCATCGGCATTGGGCCATGATCATGGCTTTTCGAGCTCGTCGATGTCTCCCGTCAAGCGGGCGATCTCAGCCTCGATTTGTGCCAGGAAGGTTCCATACGGTGTCTCTTGATAGCTCAGGAGTTGCTGTGATGCCTGGGTATCGTACCAATCGACCCACCCCGGAGAAGTGCGGTAGGTGGCCTCCTCAGGCGGTACCCCCAGGAGATCATACAGCCGTTCCACGTATTCACAACCGGTCATTTGCCAGGTGGTACCACCAGCGATATTGAAGATTTTGCCGTGCGCGGTGGGAGCGGTCGTGGCATGATAGATGGCGGTTACCACATCGTCACGATGTACCAACTCGACGCGTTGCTCAGGCATAAACGGCCATACGGCGGGCGGCTCCTGGAAGGCGGGAACGGCGATACCAGCGATGCGCAAGATGACCCAGCTTGCCCGCGAGTCACGCAGCATCTGTTCACCGACGATTTTACTCTCGGCATAGACGTCGATGGCGCGCTGTATATGGCTCACGCCCACTGGCGGCGGTTCCTGGGTGGTGTCGCCGTAGGTGCTAACCGAGGAGCTAAAGACCAGCGTTGCCTGTGGGGCGAGATGTTCGAGGGCACGGACGATATGGCTCGTCCCGTCGACGTTGACAGCGAAGGTCCTGGCTCGGTCGCGCTCGCTCGCCGGCGGCAGGATCGCCGCTAGATGAATCACCGCCTCAACCCCGTCGACGGCTCGCCGTACGGTGTCGCCATCGGTGATATCCCCCTTGACCACCTCGATGCCGTCGACGCCGTCGAGCCCATCGTAATTCATACTGGGGAGATCAAACACACGCACCGGGCGCTTATCGTGTCGTAGCCGTGACACGAGGATGCGACCTACGCTCCCTGCACCACCTGTGATGAGCACCGGTCCGCTCATGTAATCGTCGTCCCCTCCATCTTTGCCTTTTCGACCAGGTTCTTGACCTCACTCTGGAACTTTGTGAGGGCCGCGCCGAACCCCGTCCAATCCCCTTTGCCAACCAACTCCTCGAGCTGTGTTGCGCCCTTCTTGCAGGTAACCGTTGGGGGGATGCTGGGGTTGGTCTTCATGAAGAACTTTTCTTTGATCTCCGCCATCGTCTCCATCATTTGCGCCAGCGAGGCTTTCGTCGCCGTGGGATCAACGCCCCCGCCGGCGCCGTCGAGCGCAGCAAGCACCCGCTGACACGCGGCCAGCGTAGCTTCCAGATTCTCTTGTGAGCGCGTTAGCGCCATGCCATAGTCCTCCCTGAGAAACAAGTGCTGAGGACTGAGCGCTAAGGGCTGAGTATGACATCTACCGGTGCTTGGCTTGCCCCTACTGAGTCCTCAGTCATCGTTACTCAGTCCTAAATGCTCGAGGCGCCATACATCATGCCTGCCGAAGTAGGCACTCTCCACAGCGCCTCGATTAAGATTATGATCGAGGGACTGCAGCGGCGCACGCACGCTAGTCCCCGCGCGCTGCTTCCTCCACCTCGCCTGTTTCCGCGCCAGCGGCGTTGCCATGGCCATTGCCGTGGCCGTTACCATGCCAACGCTTGACGAACTCGGTGTCGACCTCATCGGCGCGGTCGAAACCCTTGCCATCATGACGATCATATGGAAATGGCATGAACTTCTTGAACTTCTCGCCGAAGCGGATGCGCGTCGGCCGTTTATCAAAATGGAAGACGTGGTCGATGGCCCTCTGCGGCTCGACGTCGATAAGCTCATAGTCACGACTCCCCAGTCCGATGAGAGCGCCGGTGTTGATCTGCGCCTCTTCGCTCAGGCCATGGATCGTGGCCGAGACATCTTCGAACTTGTGGTCGCCGGGATGATGCATGTCGTAGTCCTCAGCCGCCGAGCCGGGAATCCCGTGCGCCTGGCGGGCCGTCTCCACACACGCCATGTCGATGGCGACAGGATCGTAGCTGGCGAACACGCCCAGGTGCGGCACGATCGGCATATCGGCGAAGTTCACGCAATCGCAGCGTGGCGACACATCGATCGCCAGATTGATGAAGGCAACCTTGCCGTTCACCGCCTTGACCGTTGCTAAGCAGGCATCAGCGATGGCGGCATCGGTGGCTTCAAAGTTGGATTTCGGGATCTCAAACAGGTTGCGGGGGACCATCACGCCGATGCACCCCAGACAGCTCGTGCACTTGGCACGATCCCAGGTGATGCTGCCGTCCTCGACCTTGAACAGATTGTATGGGCAGCAATCTTCGAGGATATTCCAGTCGGGAGTCTGATCCTTACCCTTGAAATTCTCCGGATGCCAGAGCGCCGAGTTCGCGACGCTGTATTTGGGATGTCCGCCAAGATGGACGTTATGCTTGCCGCGTTTCGACTGGGCCCCGATGCCCAGGTTCTTGATGGAGCCGCCGATGACCCCCAGAGGATGGCCTTTGAAATGTGTCAGGGTGATCAAGACGTCGGCTGCAGCGATCGCCTGCGCCACATACGCCTCTTTCAAGATGTAGCCTTCGGGGAGGTCAACGCGATAGTCGCTGGTGCCGATGAACCCATCGGCGACGATGAAGGGACAGCCCAGCGCCGCAGATGTGAAGCCGTTGCGCTCGGCCGTCATCAGGAGGTCTAGCTCTGTGGCGCGTGAGGCATGCGGTGAATACGTCAAGGTTGTGGTATCACACACGAACGGGCGCCCCCCCAACTCCTTTACTTTGTCGGCCAGGGCGCGTGGATAGACCGGCCGCAGATAAGCGGTGTTGTTGTACTCGCCACAATGAATCTTGATCGCCACGATGTCACCTGGTTTGATCAGTTGCTCGAAGCCGGCGGCATCGAATACGGTGAGCATCTTTGCCACCAGGCCCGTCTGCGGTGATTCCGAGCGCGCGTTCATATACCATACTTTCGACCCCATACCAGTCCCCCTTTCTGTTCCAAGGCTCCTGTGTCGTGATGCCGCAGGCCCGGAGCCACTGCATGGTGTTGCGCCATCCAGGGCATAACGTAAGATATATACGGCCAGGATTGTCCGCCATGCTATCGGAAAACGCCAACGTTGTCAAACGTTCACCGCGCGGGCGTGGGTGTCGCTTCGTACACCGGTCGCCCGCCGACGATGGTCATGCGGATGGCGAGATCTCTGATCCTGTCTTCGGGAAGCCTCAGTAGATCATCCTCCAGGACAACAAGATCGGCCCATTTACCTGCTTCAATCGAACCTTTTTTCTCTTCCTCGAAGGTGAGATAGGCGCCATTGAGCGTTGCCGCTCGCAGGGCTTCTTCACGCGAGACGCGCTGGTGTGGGGCGATGACCTCGCCAGTTTCGCGCTCACGACGGGCGAGGAGGACCCAGAGGGCGTGCAACAGCTCGATCGGGCTGCCATCCGTCTCAATAGTGACCGGGATGTCCCAGTCGATGAGATCGCGCATGGGGGTTACCCGGTCGATCTGCTGCCGTCCTTCGGCGGTGAGATGGCGTTTGCCGCGCTTCCAGATGTGGTTATTGGGATGGACCCCTATGACCAGGCCGAGCGCTTTCATGCGCTCGAGTTGGTGCGGCGTGGCGAATTGCAGGTGTTGGATGACATAACGCTTGTCGCGGATCCTCGCCTGGCGATCGGCTTCCTCAAAGGCGTCGAGGACCGCATCGACATTGGCGATCTGATCTGCCAGCACACACATGCGCAATTCGTTCTGGGCGGCGATGAGGGCCAACTCGCGTAATTCTGCGGGGGTAACTGGATCATGATAATGCCCCGCCCAACTTGTATAGGGCTTGGCCTGCCGCCGTAGCTCGGCAACGGTGCGGTCGCCGCGTAGCTGAAAACACATCCCCCCCACCCGTAACCATTCATCGCCGATGCCCCCGCCGCTCGCCACTCGAGCCCAGTCCTCGATCTGTTCTCGAAATTCGCTCGCTGACTTGCTGGGAGGGGTAAACAGCAGGTGTGCTCGCACCGTCATCGCTCCCTTGGCCCACAGCCGTTTATAGGCCAGCATCAGGTCGGGATCGATACCATGGCCTTCATAGATACTGGTGGTGCCGGCGGCATTGAAGCGCTGCATCGAGAGCCGCAGTCCCTGGACGCGTTGGGCAATCGTGAACCGTGGTGTCTGTTGCAATAGGGTGAATTCAACCGTCGGCACAAAATTGTGCTCGAGGATGATGCCTGTCGGCTCGCCGTGGCCATCTTGCCGAATCTCCACCCCTTCCCAGGGAGGCTGCGTCTGGCGACTGATGCCGCAGAGCTCCAACGCCTGACTGTTCAAGACGCTGACTAGCGGCGGCCAGCCCCAATATCCCCAAATCGCTTGGATGTAGACCGGATGGTGCGGGGCGACAGCGTCGAGGTCCCAGCGCGTGGGCACACGATTCTCGGCCAGCATCTCGGCAACATCAAAATGATACGGTGGAGTGCCGAGCGGCCCCGTCACCAGCCACTCGCCCGGTGATTTCGCGGCCACTTCGCGGGCGATGATGTCGACGACCTCACGCACCGATTGTGCTCCGGCCAACGACGGAAAGAGGTCTCTCAGGCCCTCACGGTCCATATGCGCATGCGCATCAATCAGGCCTGGGATCACACAGGCGCCACCCAGCTCGATCACTCGTGTCTCTGGACCGATGAAAGGCTGCATCTCTGCCGAACTGCCTACGTGCAGGATGGTGTCGTCGTCGATGGCCACTGCCTCAGCGATGGTGCCGTGGCGATCCACGGTGACGATCTTGCCATGACGCAGAACCAGCGTTGCGGCTGCAGGCATGCTGATTTCCTCCCAGTGTCTTGGTTTTCATCCTAGACGTATAGGTCTGGAGCTTGTGCTTGCACTCGGCTCACAGCGACCAAGCTCCCGATAGGTAGACTTTCTTCTAGTGGATTTTAGCAGCGCAATCAAGGGCTGAATGACGCCGAAATCCGGCTCAGCACGATGCAATGCAAAAGGCACATTGGAATAAATATTGTAGTCGTTCAGGTGGTTGAGGCAAAAAGTCCTTGTCCCCCTATGCTCTGAGTGGTAAGGTCAGAAGCCTATGGACGCTCAACCACTGTTGCCACCAGAACTATGGGAGCAGACGCCGCCAGCCGCGCAGGAGCTGATTCTGGCGCAGGCAGCGGCGCTCGCCCAGCTGCAGGCGGAAGTGGCCCAGTTGAAGATGACGTTCGAGGAATTAGTGCAGCGACTAGGGCGCAACTCGCGCAACTCCTCCCAATCCCCCTCGGCAGATCCGCCCCAGACGACACGACCGCGCCCTACGCCTAGTGGACGCCGGCCAGGTGGACAACCAGAGCATGAGGGGCAGAGCCGAGCATTGGTCCCGATCGAGCGGGTGGATGTGGTGGTCCCGATTAGGCCCGAGCGCTGTGCCCGCTGCCAGTCCCCCTTGCATGGGGAAGACGGCTAACCCCAACGGCATCAAGTAACCGAGATCCCCTCGGTGAAGCCGAGGGTGACCGAGTATCAGCTGCACCGCCTGGTCTGCCCCGTATGTGGCGAAGTGACCAGGGCGGAGTGGCCTGCGGGTGTCCCCGACGGGGGCTTAGGCCCGCGCGTACAGGCCATCACCGCATTGCGTACTGGAACCTATCATCTCTCCAAGCGCACCACCCAGACGGTGACGGAAGACCTCTTTGGCATCACAATCGGCATGGCCGCGGTCGCGAACCTGGAGCAGACGACGGCCCAGGACTTGGCTGAGCCGGTCACCGAGGCACGGACCTATGTCCGAGCACAGCCTGCGACGTATCTGGACGAGACGGGGTGGCGTGAAAGGCGGCAGCGGGCGTGGCTGTGGACGGCCGCCACCACTGGTGTCACCGTCTTGGTCGTCCGGCTGTCGTGCAGTGCCAAGGTGGCCCAGGAACACCTGGGCGAGCGGTTCTGGGGCTATCTGGTGACGGATCGCTGGAGTGCTTACACATGGTACCCGACGTGGCGACGGCAGGTGTGTGGGGTACACCTGCTGCGGGATATCGACGCCATGATGGCACGGGGCGAACACTCCCGGGAGATCGGGGAGCCCTTGAAAGCTCAGGTGCGCCTGATGCTCCATGGGTGGCATTGGGGCCGCGATGGGACGCTCACGCATGCGAGCGTTTGCCGCGATATGTGGCCGATCCGGCGGGAGGTGGACCGCCTGCTGGACGCGGGTCAAACCGGTGGCATGCCCAAGACGGAGGGCATGTGTCCGGAGATCCTCAAGGTGCGCCAGGCCCTGTGGACGTTTGCGCGCCACGAGGGGGTGGAGCCGACGAATAACACCGCCGAGCGCGCGATCCGCCCTGGGGTGCACTGGCACAAAGGCAGCTTTGGCACCCAGAGTCCTGAAGGCTCCCGCTTTGTCGAAACGATGATGACCGTGGTGACGACGCTCAAGCAGCAGCACCGGAATATCCTTGACGATGTCATAGCCGCGTGCAAGGCTGCCCTGCGCAACCAGCCCACGCCATCCTTGCTGCCAACCCTTGCGACCGCCGATCAGCTGGTGCGTCACGCTGCATAGCTCGACCACCCAGGTGAACGATTGCAAATTGGATAGAGGAACATGGAAATGCCCGTCAACCTAGCCCAATCACTTATAAAAGAGCTCTCGAAATTTAGGGATGAAGAACTCGTCGCCTCCCTGCGAGAAACGACAAGAGTCCTCAAATCTGCTGTCACTAGTGGCTACACTCATTGGATAATTGCCTTCAGCGGTGGAAAGGATAGCTCTCTTGTTACCGTCCTCGCAGTTGAACTACTACGCCGCCGGACAATAAGAAATATACAAATTGATGTAGTGTTCAGCGATACTATGATGGAGCTGCCGCCTTTTGGAGAAAATGCTATTGCACTCATCAAGTATATCTCTGAAATCGCTGGAAGAAATAGTTTACTTCTCCGAACCCATATGGCAGCTGCCCCTATAGAGCACAGATTTTGGTTTCTCGTTCTGGGTAAAGGCTACCCTCCACCTCATAACCACTTCCGCTGGTGTACTGAAAGATTAAAAATATGGCCATCGTCACGGATAATGAAAAAATTCATAACCAAATCATCTCTAGTACTAACCGGAGTTCGATGGGGTGAGAGCGATAGCAGGACTGGACGTTTGAAAGCAGCGATGTGTACCAATGACAGCAGTGAATGTGGGCAAGGCGCTTGGTTACATAGTGATTCGGCGATGGGTCTTCCCAATTTGGCTCCTATTGTTCACTGGAGAACATGTAAGGTATGGGATTTTCTGATGTTAGCAGATGTCTGCTGGGGATGGCCTTTCAAGAGCCTTAACAAATTATACGGAGAGAATGGAGCAACTCGGTTTGGATGTTGGATGTGTACCTTGGTAAAAGAGGATAAGGCTTTGCAGGCAGTTACACGACATTCAGAGTGGTCAAAATTCTCTGCGCTAGGCGATCTCCGCCGCAAATTCTTAGACAACGGTCGTAAAGAGGAAAATCGGATTATGCAGCCTAACGGAATGCCTGGACGTACATCGCTAGATTTCCGCCAATAAATGCTGAACGAATTGTTAGAAGCGCAGGAGCGTCTTGGCACACAGTTGATATCTGTAGAAGAGGTGAAAGCGATACAAGCTTACTGGCAAATAAAACGTCGCATGGGTACACCCTATACTCCCGAGTGCAAATTTTGGCGATGGCAACCCAGTACGTTTGAATGTTGATACTACCACGGACAGGAGTTTACCATGACGATCGGACGAGTTCTTGTTACTAAACAACAACCGGCTGAACCAAACAATTTTTGGTGCTGGTTGGGTAGTCCTCCAGATGCGCCGCCACCAAATGTTGAAATCGGTTCGTTGCTGATTGCAGAAGACGAGGCAAGGGAGCGCAGCATAATCGGAATGGTTGACAGCTTGCAACACACCAGCGCCACCCCTGATTTCATATTCGACTACTATGGGAGCAGCTATGGCAATCCAACTATTACACCCCCAACACAACCCGCTCTCATTCGGCTTGCCAAACTGAGGGTTCTCTACCGCCAACCACAAGAGGCTAAACCTCCCGACGGACGCTGGCGAGTCCGCTACGGAACTGCCAATGATGTCGCGTTAATGGCTGAACGCATTCCCGAAGACTATCGTATCCTAGCGGGATTTGTGCGGATGGCAAGTGATGATGCCAATGTCAACAATTGGATGCCGCTCTACGCACATGCCGAGTTTTTGCTGGGACCCGAAGCGGCACACCTCAACGTCTCCGGTGTTTCAGGGCTTGCCACGAAA
Source organism: bacterium (assembly GCA_046727435.1). Classification (GTDB taxonomy): domain Bacteria; phylum Tectomicrobia; class Entotheonellia; order J063; family CAVPRW01; genus CAVPRW01. Next base: position 14,162 of record JBKPCR010000196.1, read on the forward strand.
AGCAGTTACGCGATCTTCCTGGCCTATTCAGTATTGGCATGGGCCCAACGCGCTGGAGAATCCGTCGCTGTCGTTGCCTTCAACGTCAAGCGCGAGGACTTTTTGTGCCTTCACAGGTTACCCCAGAGTTGGAATATGTTTGGCCAGTGGGTGACAGATTGGGCTCAACCCATTGGTGGGCAGGCATTGGCAGATAGAATACAGGCGATGTGGGGGCAAGCTCAATTGCGAGGCGTCGATCCTATCGCGCTGCAAGCGCCCATTCGGTATCTCACGTACCAAGGCGACCGAGCTATTGAAAGCGTGCCACTTCCATCTGGAAGTTTTCAACTCTATTCTTACGGCTTTCGAGATTTAGGTGTTGGCGACTTCATGGCAGGCTTGTTTACCGCTGCAGAGGAAGCTGAACAGCAAGTTAATCTCCTATCGCGTTATCTCCAGGAATATCTTGTTCCAAATGGGAATACGACATTTCAGCGAATGTTGCAGGATTTCAGTGGTGCGCCGGGTACCGATAATCAAAATGCGGTCACAATCCGGGGTATAGGTGGCTGGCATCCTGCTGTTGTCGGGGCTCTTCGGCGTCGCTTGGATGGATTTCTTACAACTGCTCGGGCAGGCAGAGTCATCTCACGACAAAATGCGTCTGGGGCACCGATTCGCTTTGCTGCTTTGCAACCAAACACAATTCATGTTGTTCAGTTGTATGGTTTATCCGACGATGCAAAGCGGCTTGTGGCAAACGCGGTCATCCGTGAAATAGCGGATGGGTTGGGCTCGACAGCGCCTCATCTGCGCCGCGTCTTGGTGATCGCCGATGAGTTGAACAAATTTGCCCCATCAGGCCGTCCCTCGCCAATTAAGGAACAGGTCATAGATGTCGTAGCACGTGGCCGTGATCTTCGGCTATCCCTGGTCGGCGCACAACAATTCGCTTCAGAAGTAGACGGGCAAGTATACGGTAATTCAGCTACACGTGTCATTGGGTACACGGATTTAGGCGAATTGTCGAACTCGATCTATCGAGAACTCGGTGATTTCAAAGATTACGTACCCACTGTACAAAAAGGGCAGATGCTTCTGCGTCACCCAGTTTATCCAGCTCCACTGCTCGTGTGGTTCCCTTCTCCCATGCACAGCCTCAGGCCTGGATCAGCTGCTCCGCTACAGCCAGTTGAACAGGCAGTTGCACAGGCACTAAATGATAACGGATAGATCGTGCCTACTCTGAGATAACACACCAGATAACCACTTGGTGGGTGCTCACTTATGGATTCGGCCATGACTTCACAAGCAGCTTTTTTACAGCAACGAGGAGCCAGGCCATTACCACCGACACAGACTGGTGAGGAGAAAGCGCCTGATTTAGGAACAGCGGAGAAGAGCAGCCCGGCGGCGCCAATCACTACGCTTTCTATTCCCCCTAACCCATCGGTGTCGTCCCTTTTCAGCTTCTTTGTGGATGGGGTACAGCGGACAGTGCCCATCGCTGAGGTCAACGTCAACGGAATCCGTGTCCCAATTCATAAAGCGCACCTTGCGGCGGGGGCGATGATTCGGGAGGGTCGACAACTCAGGCCGCATTTGCTCCGGCAAGCGCTGGTGTTGCTTTTGCCTTATCAAGCGCTAGCACTGGCTGACTTAGCAAGTTGGGGGGTGAACGGGCCTCCAGGACTGCGTTTGGGTGCCCAGGGCGATATCTATGGGCTAGTGCGGAGTGGTGGACTCGCCGCCGAATTCTATTCCGATACGTCGATCAATATGAGACAGCAAGGTCAAGTCGTGATCGAGGCGGGCTCCCTGATACGCACAGGTCTGATTCGTTCTGCCGCTTTGAATCGGGCGACGGAACTCATGCGGGTCCTGGAGCTCGGGGTTATTTGGGAACTGCGCCAGCAGTTTCCCGATGAATGGATTTTGTTGGATGGTCCGATAGCACTTCTCACTAAATACGCACGTCTCGCGTCTCCCGAACTGCAGGGGCTCCAAAGTATCGCCGCTCCCGCGCTGGCGTTTGATTTTCTTCGCAGATTGGTCGGAGCCGTTAAGGAAGTGACCATTGTTCCGGATGTGGGGCTAGAACAGGCCCTGCAGAGCATGCCGAACCTCACTGTGCCAGTCTACCGCTTTGGGGAAGTGGTTGAGCAAGAAGAAGAGATAGCTCGGGAGGTGATATCGGCATACGTTTGGCTTCGACGCGAGCTTGCCGCTGAACTTTCGCCCATTTGGTCGGCAGTCAGCGGCCTGCCGCGCTTTGATGTACCGCTGCCCGTGGTCCTTCCCAATGACCTTGAGATGCGAAATACGTGGAATATGATAGAGGACGATCAGGTTGGCTCGATGCTCCAACTTGACCAACCAGGGGGCCAGCGCTTGCGGGAAGTGCTAGAGTGCACCGTTCTCGAACGCTGGCCAGTACCACCCTCCTCGCCTACGCGCGTCTTCGTGGAACTTTATCCAGTTGCGGAAACTGAGTTATGGCTAACGGCCTCTCTTTATGATAATCAAGAAATCCAGGCGCGAGGGACATCATAGACGTTGGCGCTTTAATCTTCAGTCGGAGGTTTGACGCAGAAAGTGTTTCTGAGACTTACGATGCTCAATCGCCAACAGTTCATCCTCAAACCTGCTCTGAGATAGAGGTTTCTTGGGAAATTTTTGGGGTTACGAATAGCGAGGACAGAGATGACGTTTTTGGAAAAAGTGAAGACTCTTGAGAAACTTGCGGAGCTTGGGGGAGAAGATCGACTCATCGACCAAACCCTAAGCAAGCTACTTTGGTATGCAGAGCAGAGAGCGCGGAAGGATCTAGAGGATATTACTGCAAAGCTCCGCTCCCTCGAGGAGCAGTTCAGCATGGATTCAGATCGTTTCTCCCAAAAATTCCGCACGGGAGAACTCGGTGACGATGAGGAATTCTTTCGCTGGGATGCCCTAGTAGAGATGCAACAGCGGATTGCTCAAAGGCTGGCCGTCTTGCAGGCTGAATCTTCAGCATGACAGCGGAAGTAGAGGAATACTTCGATGGAGTAGAACGTCTCTTTCTCCTATCACCCGTGGTGCTTTCTTCTTCGGTGAGGGAGCGAGAAGAAAGGCTGCAAGAGGGGTTTATCCGAATTAGAGCTGAGCTTTCCAACGGCGATCTCTTCGAAGCTTTCGAGTTTGTTGTTGCCAAACCTCATGAGATTCTGACGCTGACATACCGAATTCACTGGCAGGGGAGAGAAGGCGATCTGAAGCGGCGGTGGGACAACGCCCGGCACCATGGGGAACTCCCGAATTTTCCTCATCACGTCCATCTCGGTCCTGGTGGAGAGGTAGGTCCTTCGGAACCGATGACCATCGTGAAAGCCCTGGCATTCATCGAAAATGAAATCCATCGGGATGTGGGATCACACCAGGCAGAGGCATAGCCTCTTTCTTTATTGAGGCGGAACACATATACCCCCTGAGGCTCAGGCCGCATGCAGCCCAGTCAGGACAGATAGCGTAAGCTACCGAATTTCTTCCATCGTATGTCTCAAATTTGTTATTACCTGTATTTAAGGAGTCATGATGAGTGTTGCCGGGATTTTTCTCAACGTGTCGAAGCCGATCATCGGTATGTTACACCTGCCCCCATTGCCGGGATCGTATAACTATAACGGTCAACCGCTGGACGACATCGTTGAGTATGCCCTGCGCGAGGCGGAGATCTTGGCAGCCAGCGGCTTCGACGGCTTCCTCATGCAAAACGCTGGGGACCGCCCGGCCTCCCTGGAGGTATGCCCCGAGAAGGTCGCGTACATGTCCGTCATTGGTGCCGCCGTGCACCGCGCCCATCCCACCCAGCCCCTTGGCGTGAACGTGTGCTGGAATGTGCCGAAGGCGACCATCGCAGTTTGTCATGCGGCGGGAGGAGCGTTCATTCGTCTGGAACATGTCTATATCGGCATGGCCATCACCGCGCATGGCCCAGTCTATGGCTGTGCCTACGAAGCCACGCAATTCCTCAAACTGCTCGATGCCAAGCATATTCAGATTTTCGCTGATGTCTACGAAGCGCATAGCGTGCCCCTTGGGCGGGTGCCGATCGAACAGGCAGTACACCAGGCCACGAATGCCTGTCAGGCCCATGCGGTCGTGATCACTGGCCGTACCTTTGGCGAATCCATGGAAATGATCCAAGCCATAAAGAAATCGGCCCCGGCGATGGTGGTCATTCTTGGTGGTGGTAGTAACCCAGCCAATGTCGGAGAAGCACTACGTCTGGCCGACGCCATCATGGTGGGACGCTCGTTGAAGACGCATCAGGACCTGATGGCCCCCATCGAGCGAGATAAAGCCGAAGCCTACATGGAAGCAGTGCGACGTGGGCGGTTTTCCCCTTGACAATATATGCCTCACTGGATAGCGTGAGCGATGCTTCGCTCTTCTGCTGACCCAGCATGAGTCTGACATGCAGGAGGTTTGTCCATGAACTTTACCTGGTTTCATCTGATGCCGTATCGCTTTCTGCCAGAGGATTTTCCGCAGAAATATCGCAGTGTGTGGGTCGATGTGCCCAGCCATCTCTTCGACCCCGAGAAGGGGCATCAGCTCTATCACGAATTCCTTGACGAGATGGAGTACGCCGAGCAGGTGGGGTTCGACGGCCTCTGCTGTAACGAGCACCATAATAATGCCTACGGCCTCATGCCGTCTCCCAACCTGATCGCCGCAGCGCTCACACGGCGGACCTCGCGTGCAGCGCTGATCGTCCTCGGCAATAGCCTGGCGCTGTATAACCCGCCCATTCGAGTGGCCGAGGAGTTCGCTATGCTCGACGTCATGAGCGGTGGGCGGTTGGTGGCGGGTTTTCCGGTGGGGACGTCGATGGATACCAACTTCGCCTATGGCCAGGTGCCCGCCACGCTGCGCGACAAGTATTACGAGGCGCATGACCTCGTCATCCAGGCC
>JBKPCR010000197.1:0-22678 GCA_046727435.1 bacterium
CCACCGGGTCATACCGCATATGGTGGTACAGTAACACGGTGACGATGTGGGCCAGGCTTGCGGCGGATGTGGGATGGCCTGAGCCTGCCGCCGTGGTCATCTCGATGGCGAGCTTGATCAGTTCAATCGCCTTTGCATGCACAGAGGCCTGAAAGGCCATGGCGTAGATCCTCCATCACGCGAAGTGGGTGTTGGCAAAGCGACTCCATATGACCGAGGCCGGTCAGCCCTGACATGAGTGTTTCGGGCTAACGATGAGTCTGCCTACATTCTTCCGACGGGGGAGCAAGGGCTGTGCCACCGCATTGGCCGACACGGCGTAGGCCGAGCCCACGGCCTACATTCTTCTGACGGGGGCGCAAGGGCTGTGCCAGTATGGTCATTCCCAGTGACGCTCGAAATCGGGATCGCGCACGCATCGCCCGAAGGGGCTCAAACGCCACCAACAGACGTCTTGTACACTCCTTCCTTGCAGTTTAGTCTGAGAACAGCTGTCTCATTATGAAAGGCCATCGTCCAGCGAGGGTGTCTTCGCGGGGTCGAGCTTTATGTTGACTAATGGCAACGATCTCTAATCTACGCTTGTTTGGCAGACTAGCGGTGTCTTGGTTAATCGCCAAGGCCAGATGGAGCGCCGGCTGTGGCGTAGATGTTGCGGACCTTGAACAGCCGCTTGAGCTGGCCTCTGCGCTACTCCTTGTCGCCTGCGGCTGGGGTGTGATCGAGTCGGTATGTTCGCACCAGATAGCCAACAAGGAAGTTAAGGGGGTACGATATGCAAACGGTGGTTGGAACCTTTACCGGACCTTCGTGACCTTCGGGTCGTGCCCCTCGGCGGTCGATCGGATGGTGATGTCGTGGTCCGTTAGCAGGCCAACGAGGCGCTCGCCGTCGTACACCGCCAGCACACTGATGGGGGCCGCCCGCATCTGCTGGGCCGCCTCTTGCAACATGGCATCGGGATGAGCGCCACCTCGTGGGGCATGATCTCCTTAGGGCTGCATGCTCTCTCCCTGGCTCGTGCCACGCACCACCCCAGGCCACTGGCCACCGCGACTTGGCTGGGCCTAGCACGGCGCTCAACATGAGCCGTCTTAGGCCCAATCTGACGCTCGCCTGACGTCATCGGGTCGATCGGCCTGAGCGGATTACCCTGCCATCCAGTCTAGCTGAGAGAGGACGCCGGCTCAGTCGCCCCGATGCGTGTGCAATCGCTGCCCGACGGCGCCAGCCAGTCGCACCCCTCGCCGCTCAGGGCTACACCCTGTCCCGCACCGCAGTCATCCCCTTTTGGCTCGCACAGTGGGCGCAGCAGTATATGGCTCTGTCCGCCTCGACACCGTGGCCGATGATACGGCAGCCACAATGGTCGCACGTCGGGGCGAGCGCCTGGATGGCACACTCGAAGCTATCGAAGGTGTGCGACTTACCAGCTATGGAGATCGCAAAGGCCTTATCATAGTCATTCCCGCACGTCTCGCACTGTGCCATGGTAAACCCTCCCCCTGATGGCCGCGCTTCGTTGCGCGCCCCTCATCACTGACTCTGCACTCGGCCACGGCAAGGACATACCGCAGCGCCCCTGGTGACATCATAAGGGCAACTTTCGTGCCAACTACCCCTCTGCCTCGGCAGCTCGGCGCGGTTTTGCCGGCGATCACCACGCGCCTCTCTCAGATGGAGAGGCTGAGAGCGTGCGTGCTCTCAAGATGAGAATTGGCCTACATAGAATGTAACCGTGAGTACACCTCTCAGCACGTCACTGCTCGCCGCGAACCGGCCGATGTAATAATACGAGGAGTCTTTGCTGAAGATGCGGCCGGTCTCGAACATAGCGATGTCCGTGCAAAGCTGCTCAGAAACTTCATCAGTTTCTATCATCAATGCCTACCGCGCAGCGATATGGGGGTCTCGCCACGATATCCTTAATACAGGTGTGGTGCTCCCGGTGGACCCAGGGGACGCCCCGCCTGCGGCCCACGCGTCTTTCACACGCAATCCCCATGACCCATTAGCCCTGGCTTTGGCCTCGCGCGTCGATCATTTCGCTGCCTTCTCCACATCGGGCCGTGGGTCGGGGACAAACCCGTCGCGGTTCGGCATCTGGACCAGCGGCAGGGTTGTGGCGTCCATGACGTCCTGCTCGCCGATGATGCCGTTGCGGTGGAGGAGGTAGGCAGACACCGCGTACACCTGGTCGGGCGTGAGGGAGCCGGGTTGATCGAACGGCTGCGCCCGGCGGATGTAGCTCCACAGCGTGGGGGCGTATGGCCAAAAGCTGCCGATCGTCCTGATGGGTTGGGCCGTGGCCAGCGTGCCTTGGCCGCCGACGAGGCGGCTGTACTTCGGGTCCTCGCCCGTCTCGCCGTGGCAGGCGGCGCACCGCTCCGCGTAGACGGCCTGGCCGAGCGCCACGGTCCCGCTGCCCGGCGGCAAGCCCTGACCGTCGGGCCGGATGGTGAGATCCCATGCCCGGACTTCCTCAGCGATGGGCGGGCGGCCCACCCCGTAGGTCGGCAGCTGGGCCGCCGCCGGCCAGACGCCGGCCATGGCGATGAGCACGCCGATTCCCGCTGACCACCACAGCTTATGCGTGGACATTGTGGACACTCCCATCGGCTGCCACCTGCCAGCTTTGGATGGCGTTGTTGAAGTAATCGGAGTTCAGGCCGCGGACCCTGACCAGCTCGGCCAGCGTCGGCTGCACGTAGCCGGTCTCGTCGGTGCACCGCGATTGGAGGACGGCCTCACGCCCGTCCCATGGCCAGTCGAGGCGGAAGCGCGTGTGGGCACGCGGTAGGACCGGCTCCTGGAGGCGTGCGTCCCGCCAGGTCTTCCCACCGTCCGTCGAGACCTCGACCCGGCGAACCAGCCCGCGACCCGACCACGCCAGGCCCGTGATCTCGTAGAACCCCGGCCCCGGCAGCTGCTGGCCGCCTGAGGGGAAGGTGATCACCGATTTCGCCTCCATGACAAACCCAAACTGCCTCGCCTTCCCGTCCGGCATGAGGGCGGCGTGCCCGGTGCTCTCCATGCGCGTCATGTACGGTCGGTCTACGACCGTTATGCGACGCAGCCACTTGACGTTGACGTTGCCCTCCCAGCCTGGGACGATGAGCCGCAGCGGGTAGCCGTTCTCCGGGCGCAGGGCCTCGCCGTTCTGGCCGTAGGCGACCAGGACATCTTCCATCGCCTTGGCCATCGGGATGCTGCGCTCGTTGCCGGTCGCGTCGGCGCCCTCGGCGACAATCCAGGTCGCGCCCGGCTGGACGCCGGCCTCGTGCAGCAGGAGGGACAGCGGCACGCCGGTCCACTCGCTGCAGCTCGTCAGACCGTGCGTACCCCGGACGCTCTTCCGCCGCCATGGGAGGTCTGCGCCCGTGGGCGGCGGGCGCCACTCCGTCCGCGTATTGCCCGAGCACTCGAGGAAGAGGATGCGTGAGGTGGAGGGCAAGCGCCTGATCTCCTCCATGGTCAGGATCACCGGACGATCGACCAGGCCATGGATGAGGAGACGGTGCTTGCGTGGGTCGATGTCGGGCGTGCCGCCGCGCTGCACCACAAAGTGGAGCGCCGACGACGTGATGATCCCCAGCATCTCGTCCAGAGGCGTGAAGCTCCCGCCGAACGTATCCAGACCGCCGGGCGGCCTCTCCCTGACGTTGGCCTCAAAGCGCGCGCGGTCGCCGTAGGGCCGCAAGGGGCCGCCGAGGACCTTCGACGGATCGTCGGGAGCCGGCTGCGCTCGCCCCACGAGCGGGAGCCCAGCCCCGGCGACCAGCGCGGCACCGAGGGCGGCACCGCCTTTCAGGAACCGGCGGCGGCTGGGGTCTTGCTGGGAGGATGCGGGGAATTCGGGGGTGGAACCTGGATTGCTCATAGGCGTCTCCTTGGCCCGTGAGGCCGCATGAGTGACCGTGGCAACTAGCCATTGTCGCAGGAAGTGGGGCGAATTCTGCACCCGCAGGCAGGGATTGTCAAGGCGACAGAAGGCCATACGCTCTCATGCCTTATGAAAGCCATGACCAACCGGGCGAACACAGAGGCTTGAGGTCAGTCAAGCACCCGCAGCATCGTGGGGTGGCATAGAACGTTTCAGCGCCAAAGAGACCGAATACATGCGTCTCGTGCCACGCACGCCTAAGGCATTGGCGATCGGCCCCTGTGCGTTAATTAACAGAGTCTGTTCTGATAATCATCTAGCCGGCTCCTCAATCAAGCCGTACAGTCCGGGTACGTGAAACCAGCGTGACCTGACGGATCACCCGGCTGAGGAGACCGACCATGGCACTTTATGGTGGTATGGATTTACACACGAACAACAGTGTCATTGCGCTGCTGGATGCCCATGGTCAGGTGGTCGATGAAAAACGGTTGCCCAACGATCTCAACACCATCCTGGCCTACTTGGTCTAAGTGTTTAAATAGATGGCAGAACCCCTCCATTCGGGCGTCCTCAGAGGAAGACTTCATGTTCTTAAACCCGCGTGCCGGTTGCCATGAGATGAGCTGGCAAGCAGTTCGCGAGTCGGCATAACTCCCCAAAGAGGTAAAGGATGTGTTCGCCAGCTTTGACAGCGAGTCTTGGCAAGTGGTGGCGGCACACGCCCCACGTAAACACCTACTGGTCCCCTGTGACCGCGCAGCGAGGGGCCGCTGCGTCACGCGGCCTCTCTTGGTGCCTGCGGGAAGTATCGCCATTCGCAGCAGAGCTGCCATCACTCCTCTCAGTTGATCTCCATGCGTGAACATTCACCTCTCTTCTTCTCGTAATTCACCTTCTAAATTATTGTATTGACAAGTATTTTCCTCCACCCTATGCTCGCGCCCATTGACCAGGACCCTGCTTGGACCGGTCCGGCCGAAGGCCTACCGCGAGGTGATCCGGGCCGCACGGCGACGGCAGGAGACCGCCGAGTTCACCGCCGAGTCCGCCCGGCTAAGAGCCGCGGCTCGCCCTCTGCGGTGCTGCGGCCTGAGTCAGCGGAGCATGGACAGCGGGATGCCACACGAGTGAGCGTATCACACGGGAAGGCGGCTCTGGCCAGGAGCGTTCAACGCTGAGAAGCGAGACGAGTCGGGGCCAGGTGGTCAGAACTTACCAAGGACACCCTGCCGGAATTCGCCACCAGTGTCAGTGTTGGGTTTGGGCCTCATACAGGCGCTGGGATTTTCCATCCATTCCATCGATGCGCTTCGTGGCGCACTCGGCATTCTTCCCCACCGGTGTCAAGGATGTGGGGACTCTGTTGGGGAAGTCATCCGCGAACAGCGTTGGTCGTGGCCATGTGTGCACCACTCTTCCCTCGATTGTTCTTTGCAACCAGAGCGAACGAAGTGTACCCTACCACGCAGGAGTGATCGCGATGCTTGGGCATCCAGACGTTCGTGAGGTGGCAAACGATCCCCAAGAGACGGGCCACCTTAGACCAGCAGCCAATGGACATGTGAGCAGGAATCAACCCCACATGGGAGGACTCCAATATGGCGACGTGGACACCTGATCCGACCTTCTATCCGTCACCACGCATGGCGATGAAGGCCCCGCAAGAAACGCTGGCGTACGTGGCGAGCTTTGACCCGGCACGCAACGTGCCGGATGCCCTGGCGGTCGTCGACGTCGACCCAGCCTCCAAGTCCTATTCCACCATTGTCGGCAGCGTCCCGATGCCGAATACGGGCGACGAACTCCACCATTTCGGCTGGAATGCCTGCAGTTCCTGCCTGTGCCCGAACGCGCCCCATCCCCACGTCGAGCGGCGGTATCTCGTCGTGCCGGGACTGCGTTCATCACGCATCCACATCCTGGATATCAAGCCGGACCCCAGACACCCGACCATTGTCAAAGTGATTGAGCCGGAGGAGGTGGCCGACAAGGCTGGCTATACCCGCCCGCATACCGTGCACTGCGGACCGGAAGGCATCTACGTGGCCGCACTGGGCAACGCCGTGGGAGAGGCCCCCGGCGGCGTGTTCCTCATGGACCACGAGACATTCGAGGTCCGTGGCCGCTGGGAGATCGACCGGGGCCCACAGCAGCTGGCCTATGACGCCTGGTGGCACCTTGGTCATGACACACTGGTGACCAGCGAATGGGGCACGCCCAAGACTTTCGAGGACGGCTTAATCCCCGAGATGCTGTTGAAGAGCCAATATGGCCGAAAGCTCCACTTTTGGGATCTACACAAGCGCAAGCACCTGCAGGAGATCGACTTCGGCGAGGAATACCAGCTCGTGTTCGAGCTGCGCCCGGCGCACGACCCGACTAAGGCCTACGGCTTCGTCAACGCCGTCATCAGCGTGAAGGATCTGTCCTCGTCGATCTGGGTCTGGTCGCGCGACGGGAACCGGTGGACGGTCACGAAGGTCATTGATATCCCGGCGGAGGCGGCCGATCCGGACCATCTGCCCCCCGTGCTCAAGGGCTTCAAGGCCGTGCCGCCGCTCGTGACCGACATTGATCTGTCGATGGACGACCGCTTTCTCTATGTCGCCTGCTGGGGCACCGGGGATCTGCACCAGTACGATGTATCTGATCCATTCAAGCCCACGCTGACGGGCACGGTCAGGGTGGGCGGCATTGTCTCGCGCGCTCCACATCCCAAGGCCGCCCCCGGCACGCTCAACGGCGGCCCGCAAATGGTGGAGATCAGTCGGGACGGTCGTCGCGTGTACTTCACCAACTCGCTCTATGGCGCGGTCGATCCGCAGTTCTACCCCGAGGGCATTGACGGCTGGATGGTCAAGCTTGACGCCAAGCCGGAAGGCGGCCTCGCGTTCGACCCTGCGTTCTTCATTCAGTGGCCGAAGAGTCATCGGCCGCATCAGGTGCGACTGGAAGGGGGCGACTGCTCGTCGGACTCCTATTGTTATCCGTGAGCAGCGCCCGATGGTCGCGGATAGCCCTCCCGCGTGAGCCGCCGCCATGACCGCGCTGTGGCCATGGCTCGCGCTCGCCGGGCTCGGCATGTTCCACGGTGTCAATCCGGCCATGGGCTGGCTGTTCGCCGTGGCACTCGGTCTGCACCGGCACAGCCGTCGGGTCGTGCTCCTCTCGCTCGCCCCCATGGCGCTCGGCCATGCCTTGTCGATTGCGGTGGTGGGCGCCGCATTGATGCTCCTGGGCGTCGTGATCGATCATCGCCTCGTGCGCCTGGCGGCTGGGGTGATCCTGATTGCGTGGGCGATCTATCACTGGCGCTACGGTCATCGGCATCGCATGCGTGTGGGGATGCGGACGGGCTTTGCCGGCCTGACGCTCTGGTCCTTCCTGATGGCGACCGCCCACGGCGCCGGCCTAATGCTGGTGCCGGCGCTGCTGCCGCTGCAGATGACCCACCCACACGGACCGGCCGGGCATGGGCCCACCCTCGTGGGCGAGGGCACACTCTGGCTCGGGATCGCCGCAGTCGGCGTGCACACCCTGGCGATGCTGCTCGTCACCGGCGGGATGGCCCTCATCGTGTATGAGTGGCTGGGGTTGGGGGTTCTCCGGCGCGGCTGGATCAATTTCGATGTGCTGTGGACCCTCGTGTTGATGGCCACGGGGACCTGGCTGCTACTGTCCCATTAGGAAATCCAGTCGCCAACGGACAGGCATGAGGGCTCTGTCGCAATTTTCATTGAGCAAGATCATCGCGGTGTGAAGCGGGTGACACGACCGATGGTATGATTCAAATCGTTTGACATGGCTCAGGCAACGCTCGTCGGCATCGAACTGATGCACATGCTGAGAAAACGGCAACTGAGAGATGGAGTCGAGCAGGGCCTCACCACGGCCGAACAGTTCTATGCGCTGGCCGCGTAATCCCCTCACGGACAAGGGCCACTGCTCCTTCAGCACCTCCTACATAAAATTTGCGACAGAACCGGTCAGAGCATAGCGCGCAGCCGCAGAAGCAGCCCATGCGAGGTCTCGGTTGCCAGAACCTGGCCTAACGCTGGGCGACAGGAGCCAATCGATGGACGACGCCTTACGAGTTGTTGTCGAGATGCACGAAAGTCTCTGGGGTCGCCTCAAACACGTCCTCGAGGCTCTGAGCGAAGAGGAGCGTCACTGGCGGCCGCTCCCGCAAGCCAATACGATCAACGTCATCATCAGGCACCTCCGCATCGAGGCGCAGTGGCATCTCGACAGTTTGGCACGTGGTGCACCGATGCCCACCATCGCGGTGGTCGCGCCCCAGGAAGCGATCGATGCTGTGCCTGCTGATTTCGAGGAGAACTTCAAACGGTTGGAGGAACTTTATACCCGGTTTGTGGAGATGCTTCGCACGACGACGCTGGAGACGTTATAGCAGCGCGCGGCAGCCGCCTACGGCGAAGCGAGGCGGCTCATGTATCCACTGGGGTATCACCAGGCCATACATCTGGCGATGCACTGTGGCCAGATCCGTACGATTCGCAACCTGTACTGCAAGACACGCGGGGAGCCAGCGCGGTTCTTTCCGGAGAACCCCACGTATCCGAACTAGCTGTAGAACATCGCAAAGCTCGTCACAACATCCTGGCTCATCGTCAGTTTTGACGCTGCTGGCGAAGTCGCATCCGGTTACGCTGCGGCGGTTTCCGCCATCAGCCATGCGAATGGCGTGATGTGGGTCTTGGTATGTGCCGTCTCCGGGAACCACGCGCCGAGGCGCAGTACGTTCAGTCCCACGGCCATCAGGATGTGCCCCAGATGGAGCCGTGCTAAGCCCATGAAGCGAGTCCGTCGTAGGCGCGGGCTTCGCATGGCGCGTGAGAGGGTACCTTCAATCCCGGCGCGGCGCGCATACTCCGCCTGAAACACATCCCTCGCTTCGCGCTGCCGGGCGGCTTGTACGGCTTGATATTGCGGCTGGGGCCGGATGGTGACCGTCCGCCGCGGGTAGCGCTGCTGAGAGCGCACCCATAGCGCTCACGTGGGGCATGGCCGCGGTGATCCACGGCGGGCGTCCAGCGGATCCTGGTCTTGCCGGCTCGACAGGTCGCGTGCTGCTGGGCCCAATCAATCTGGAAGTGCTGAGCATCAAAGCCCGCCCCTTGGCGGGCTTGCCGATGATAGTCGAGAGGGGTGGGTCCCAGCAGATCCACGCCGTAGGGCTCCGCACTCTCGACCAGCAGCTCGGCGTCTAGGACGCTGGTGTCCATGATGTGCGTGCCAGGGAGCACGCCCCGCTACTGCAGCGCGGCATGGATCCTGGGCGTCGCCGCGCCATCGGCCGCCGGGCCGATGGTCGTCTCGACATTCGTGCTCAGGTGCGGGAGGTCATCGTCGCAGGTTTCCGTGCGATGCACTTTGTAGCCCACCCATTGGGTCGTGTGCTGGCGCGCGTCGTGGGCGTCCGAATCATCGGGAGAGCTCCGGTGGCACCAGCAGCGCGACCAGCAAGCCCAAGAGAATCCGACTGCCCTGGCGAGCTGACCAGGTGGCCCGGTTGAGGACGCGATGGTCGTGGGTGAATCGGTGCTCCGTCGCCAACCCCATGGCCCGCAGAGCGGCCGTGACCGTACGGGCACCAGGGGTCAGGATGGCTCCGAGCAGCAACAGTTGCGCGTGGCTCCAGACCCGAGGGGAAAAGAGTGGTGCAAAAGATGCCAAGACCGGTATGATCGCTTCGGGCAGGGGTGGCATGGGATGGCCTCCTGCGATAGGGTGAACTTTGACAGCGCTCATCTATCGTAAGGGACATCTCACCCTCCTGCCTACTCAAAATGGCCAAAGTCCAGTAGTAGTCACTTCCATAAATCCGCGGCCGGTGCAGTCCTCAAGTTCTGGCCCGTCTTTAAAGGCGACCGCCGCGTCAATACCTTACCCTACGAGGCGGTTCCCGTGCATAATTGTGAGAAGCTAGCCGTAGCGCAGGAGCGTAAAAGCATCAACAGACTGTATATTGTGAAGGATGAGAGCATTATAATGAAAAATCAAACCTCTCAGCCATCAGGAGCTATAGAACATGACGGAACCACGACTCTTCACCATGATCCGCAGGAACGATGAGAGCCACGTCTCGGGCACAGGGCGAGTCCTAGATGGGATAGTCTTCCACAATGGGAAAGTCGTCATCTGCTGGCGCTCAGAAGAAAAACACGGATACCCCTCGCTCGGAATTTTTGACTCTTTTGAAGCCCTTAAGTCTATCCACATTGATTCCCATCCGACGAATGAAACGGAAATCGTGTGGTTATAATCCTTTTTTATGACTCACCCCTTCATGCATACGAAATATTCCATGAAAAAGCTCTACGGCCTCGCCTACCAATGGATCGAGGACAAACAGCAGCATGGCATGGACGAATCGGAAGCCAACAAGCTCGCACCTGTAATCTTAGATTTCTTCGAGTTCGTGATGAAGCAGAAGGAGAAGGCTACTAAGAAACAATAATTATGAATAAAGAAGAACTTATAAAACAAATAGCGAGAGAACTATATTATCGCCTGCTGTTTTGGAAGAAGCATAAATTCCGAAAGTGGATGAAAAGTAACAATTGGGATGTTAGGGATGTCTATACGCAATGCCTCCGAGAAGCCAAATATATAGTCGAAGAAGAGAATAGGTTTAAGTTTTAACTTCCCTCTCTTTCCACAGAACCAATAAATTAACCTCCTCACCTATGCGAAAAATCATCTAGGTCATTATTGTTCTCCTCTTCAGCACCGCTGGCTTCTTTGCGGGCGCAGTCTATGGCGTCTTGCACCGCTCCCCAGACGTCTCTATGAATCAATGGGGTGAAGACTGTGTTCGGATCGACAACCAGTATCCGTTGAAGCAAGAGGATTATAATACCAATGGACGGTCATACGGCCAGCGGACGTTACAGCCGGGGTATCATAGTTATTGCGAATAACCTCTGTCTCATGCTGGAGTACGAGTTGTTGCTCACTCCGCAGGAGCTGCCGATCCTCCTCTTCGCTTCGCTTCGGCGGTCGGACGGCAACGCAGGTGGCTTCTAAGGAGAGGTCACCTCAGAAGTTCACTTTCGGGTATACTAGGGCACGATATACGAGGCTTCGGCGGATGCTCTTTCTCACGAAGGAGTGGAGCATGGATAAGCAAAGGCAAGAGCAGGTGATTGTTGCCTTAAAGGATAAAGGTGCAACTCAGCCATGTCCACGATGTGGGAACCTAGAGTTTGAGGTCATTAGGGAGGCTCTGATTCCACTAGCGCCGCCACGGGGTTCTTTCTGGGGACCCGGAGCTCCTGAGATCCCTGTCGTGCTTGTATCATGCACGAATTGCGGCTATATCTCCCCGCATGCTACGCGCCTGCTAGGCTTGAAGAGGTAACGGAATGGCCGAGGCCGGAGGGGAACAAAGCGGATGAGGGGAACAAAGCAGATATAGAGTCGCAGAGGATGTCCATGAACGGTACTACGATATAGAACAAAGACGGATGGCTCTTGAGGCAGGATGGCTAGGGTGTATTTTTAGATCAAAGGCGAATGCTCCTACGAACATCGCTGGTATAGGCCTTATCCTTCTCATACTGCCACTCTTTTTTATGCTTTTCTTTCCCTCGAAGATACCACCTCTTGAGTATTTGGAGAGAGTACCTCCTATTATCGGTGCTGTGTTCGGCTACCTGTTCGGAAAGAGTACGTGAAAATTTAACCGATAAGTGCCATAACCTCAGTGTCACCCAAGGGTCAATACCTCGATGTCAGGACACTGGCGGAAAACGGTGGCTGACGGAGGGTATGACATGGCCCAAAAAGCTCCCGGGCAGAACGACGTCGCGCCATGGTGGTCCTGGTGCGGCGGGGTCTGTCGATGCGCGCAGTCGCACGGTGGTTTCGTGTGAGCCTGCCGACGGTGCCACGTTGGGTGAAGCGGGCTGCAGGTCATCGCCTCGATCGGGTCGATTGGCGCGGGCCATCGTCTCGTCCGCATCGGACACGACGGACGGATGCGTCCTTGGAAGACCTGGTGTTGCAGGTGCGCCAAGCGTTGCAGGCGCACAGCGAGCTGGGGGAGTAGGGCGCCATGGCGATCCCCCGTGAGTTGAACACCCGCCGCTTCTCGTCTCTCCCGTCCGGGCGGACCATGGGACGCATCCTGGCTCGCCGCGGGGTGCTCGACGCTCGCCGACGCCAGCGGCGTCGGCCACCGCCACGGGGCTGGTATGGGCCCATGGTCGCCGACGGAGACGCGGAGCTCGAGCGCGTTGATGTGGTCGAAGGTGTGGTCATTGCAGGAGGGCCCCAGGTGGAGGTTCTCACCGGTATCGCGCGGCATGGTGGGCTTGTGGCGGCTTGGCCCATGACTGCCGTCACAGCCCAAACCACCCTGGACGCCCTGATAGAGCATTGGCGTGCCTAGGGACTGCCAGTGTTTGCCCAGTTCGATACCGATACCCGGTGTCAAGGCCCCCAGCAGCATCCCGCTGCAGTGGGCCGTGTGATCCGCCTGTGTCTGGCCCTCACTGAGGTATTGACACATGTCATGGCTGCAACTTTCGAGTGACATCGAGGTACTGACATTTACCCTATTAGGCGATAAAGAGCCTGTGGACATGAAGGACATCCCTTTTTAACGAAGCCAACCCGAGCCCGCAATAAAGTGGCGCGCAAAGGTAAGAATCTGCTACATATATCCCCCATTATGCGAACCCCTCACACCGCCACCAACAAAGGCAAGCGCGTCTACGTCCAGCTCAAAGACGGCACCGAGTTTGTCGATAAGTTTCTCGACTGGAAGGGCAACTATTGCTTCTTCGAGCAGCATGGCAAAATCCGGCGCGGAGACATCAAGGTCTTTACCATCTACAAGAATCGCGTGATTTGAGATCGAGTGGTACAATCCAGGCATGAACGATAAAGACGACCCGATAACCATCACCGTCCGCTGCCGCGTCAAAGGCTGCGGCTGCCAGAAGACCTACCTGCCAGAAAATCCCAGCGACCTCCTGCCCATCTTGCAACGCGAGGGTTGGAGATTTGCCCAGCGAGGCCGCAAGAGCTTACCGGTGTGTCCGAAGCATTACCAGAAGTAACTTCTTTTATCTCAAAAACCGCAAAGAATTCTTCCCCCTAGTCACGAAACTTGCCATAAAATCTCCTCTTTGCCATGCAGATGCGTCAATCCGGGGAACTGTTGAGGGGTGGAGTGAATTATGGCTTGGTGTCCCACTGCAATCAAGACCGTCCTATTCAGCGTTAGACCTTCGAGGGCAAGTGTTCATTTTGTGGGAAGTCGAAAGCCTCGCCGCATCAACAGGATTGCCGTGGCCCCGTTCCAGGCGCTCTGGATGTTTGCACGTATTGCAATACACCAGTGTTTGCCAAAGCACCCACCCAATCGGAATACGAAACAATGCTGGCTGAAGAGAATAAAATCGTTAAATCTTGGTGCTTTGTAGTGACGGCTACTATGGGCAGTGCCACCCATCCTGTCGTTAATGATATGCGCCGGTTCAGGGATGAAGTTTTAAGCACGAATTTTTTTGGAAGAAAGTTCATTAATCAGTATAACGTTCATGGTCCTCGATTAGCAGATAAGATAGCACGAAATAACTATTGGAGGATGCTCTGCTACATCTTTGTAGTTAGGCCAGCACACATAGGTGTCCGTCTTATTTTTGTATGGCGTGACTTCCTTGCAGGACGTAATGGATGAAGAGGACAAGCACCTCCCTCAGTCCCGCAGATAAGGAGATCGGCATATCCCCGACCAGATCTCCTTACCTGCGGACGGGGGGAGCTGAGAGAGGAGAAACAATCATCAATATACATTAAAAATATTAAATTACTATCAATTTATGGAAAAAGACAAACGAGGCTTTGCCTCAATGGACCCCGAAGAACAACGAAAAATTGCGAGTCGCGGCGGTAAGTCGGCACATGCCCAAGGCCGTGCGCATAAGTGGGACAGCAAACAGGCAGCAGAAGCAGGCAGGTTAAGTGGAATGGCCAAGCGTAAGCAATTAACAGCTAACAACTAAATTATGCCCATGGAGTGCTCCTGCTGGTGCGTTGCACATCATGTGAGCCCAGGATCAATAATCTGGGCCTGGTTGCAGATAATGTGCGCCGGAGGCCTCAGTTGGAACCAATGATTGTGGGCCCGGAAGGGTGCTCTATTGCAAGCCGGCCGCTCTTCTATTGCGAGCCGCAACACCTACTTGCAGGAGCACCCGGACGAGCCGATTTAAAACTCGACGCCAGAAGCTGAGACGATACTGCGCAGCCATGGCTCCCTCCCGGCACGATAAGACCTTGCCTTTCAATCCTTTGACAACAGAACGGCTGTCATCAATGACGTCGGACCGCTTGGAGGGGGTGGCCATGTCTGTGGCTCCTGCGGATGAGAGCGCCGAGCCCATGCGCTCAGCGGTTCGGCTTCTCCACGGCCATATGAACGTTGAGGACGTTCCCGTCCGGATCACGGATGTAGAAGGCGCGATGGCCCCACGGCTGGGTCGTCAGCTCTTGAACCCACTCTAGCTGCAGGCCTTTCAGCCGGGCGTACTCCTCATTTACATCCTGGACTTCCAACTCAATCAGGACGCTGTGATTCGCCGCGCCGCGCATGGGAGTGATCCCGAAGGCCTCACACTCGGATTGGCGCCACAGGGCGAGTGTACCGGCCTCCAGGCTAAATTCGACATAGTTGCCACGATAAGTCTGAGGCTCGATCTGCAGCACCTCCTGATAGAAGGTGCGCATCTGTTCGAGATTGGCGGTCACGATCGTGACGAGTGCGAGTTTCATCGGATCTTTCCCTCTGCTCATAGAGGTAACATGAACATGGCGACCATTGGTCGGCGAAGACCCCTCGCTGACGCTGACTCTCCAGCGCAGTGCGACGCGAGGAGGCCGTCAGGCCATCTGCGCAGCCATCGATACGCTGCTCTTGGAGGATATTATGGAGACGGGGCTGATGCCTGAGTATCTGCGGCAGACTCGACCGGCCTGCCATCCGGCAAACCTCCAGCTCTGCACGCGGCTGGATCGGACGATTTAGCGGAGGGTTGATATGCGGTCAGCTGCCGGGTTCTTGGCCGTCCAAACCGGCGTATTATAGGCGATGGCGGGAATGGCCAGCACCGTTCCAGCCTCTAGCCTGCCTGTGACGTATCACTAGCGGGCACAGCCAGATCGCCGGAGGAGACAATCCCCATCGGATGCTCCGCCAGGTTACTGTAAAGCCGCACAACCCTCTCAGCATGAGAATGCCCCCCACCCATAGCCCTCTCCATTTGAGAAGATGCCAGGGTAATTACCGCATAGGTCAGGGAGAACTGCCGGGCGGTGAGTGTGGTCGGCACGGAAATTTCCCAGCCATGATGACATCCTACGGCGAGTCTCCATACGTCTCACTATCTTACCGCTTTCTGGCCCCCGAAGTGAGGCCGTGATAAATTGGCGCACGGGGAGACCTCGTAATGGGCCATCGCCCTATCTGCTATCTGTGGGCAATCCTTGTGCCGGGTCCCATATCGTCAGCGAATCCCCTTCTCGCGTATTGCGCTGTTCAGACCTCGGCCAATGAGACCACTCGGCTTTGGAGGGCGAAGGTGTGATACCCCTGCGATTGCTGAACCTCACGGCCACCTGCGAGTACGAGCTTGCGTTTTTTGGCAGCGGCAACGCCGCTTTGGCTGCTGCATGGCTTCGTCAGGCGAAAGTAGCCGGGCGAAAGATGTGGCACAGGCTTTGCATGTGGTCATCTATAACGAGTCTGACGAGGCTTTTAACGCCAACCCTGCCGAGGTAGTGGAGCCACAAACCCGCTCAGGTGCGGGCGCATGAGGTCTCGCTTCTCGAGATCACCGCTATGCTGCAAGCCAACCGTGGGAATTGCATCGAGGTCGCCTTCAAGGGCTGTTCGGGCCAGCACGTGGCGCATATTATCCCTGCGGTGACGCTGTTCGGCTCCAAGCAACCGCGGCGGGGGTCCACGCAGGAGTCGAGCTCGCCTCAGCAACCGGGGGCAGGATGCGCCTTCGCTTTTGCTCCGCCATACGACCGGAGGGGGTCGATGGCATCTAGCATTAAGAAAGGAGATGAACAATCATGGCGAAAGATCCAGTGTGCGGTATGGAGGTCGACGAGCAGCAGGCTGCAAGGAAGACTGAGCACCAAGGCCGTACCTACTATTTCTGCTCGCCGGGCTGCCAGCAGCGCTTCGAGCAAGATCCGACGCGCTATTCCGACCCGCGAACGGCCCGGCAAGATGCCACTCGTCAGCTGACGGTGCAGCCGGGCGAAGGTGGACCATGTGTGCGTTAGAGGCGCGGGCAGCAGATGTTGCAGCCAGGACATGTCATAAACGCATGGCCGAGGCTCAAGTCGAGAACCCTTGGACTATCCTCAGTCATTGAGCGACGTGATGGCACCTATGTGAGCCGATGAACCTGAGGCGCAGATGATCGTTATCGATGGGGCTCAGCAGTCGGGTAGTGGCACCATGCCCAGACATCTTGTACAGGCTCCGGCATGCGCGTCCCCCTTGGCCGAACCGATCATTAGTGCAGCACCTGCACTGGAGGTGTGGCAAAAAGTGATGGGAACCTGCGTGGGACCTTCCTCGTATTGTTATACTACTCATCCGAACATGTGATCGGCGGCCCGATTCTGTCCGCGCACATCGCCTTGCGAGGCGGAGCGCATCGTCACCGCGTGAGCGGTAGAGATGCGTTACGTACACATCCAACACCTGCCCCTCGATATCGAGGCGGACCACCTGCGCCACCATATACAGGGTTCGATAGTCCCAGTTGGCGGTCTCGACTACGGGGTACCGTGTCAACAAGGCCTCTCCGTCGAGCAGGGATGATCCATTCACTTTGGACTGTTGCACCAGCGCAAAAGGGACTCCCAGCCGTTCACGAGCTGTGCGCTGGAGCCACCGCCCGGTCTGCAGGGACAAGCAAATCTCATCGAGGGCAACTACATCCGGCTGCAGCGCGGCGAGTTGGTCGATCACCAGCTCACGACGCGCGTCCCAGCGTTTGTGGTTCTGTTCGAGATTGAGTGTTGCCATGCGCCATGGCATCATAGACGCTTTCATTGTCGGAGGTGCGCCGGTCGTGAGGAATCTGTCATGGACACCGGATCAGGCATCAGCTCCCAGGAAGCGTGGAGTGCCCCATCATACGAGAGAACCGCAGGGTCTGCAAGGGCCGTGTCTACACGCACACCCATGCGGTTGACGGTGGCGCTATCACCATCCCTCTGCCTCCTGTGTCAAGGGAGGGGAGCACGACGCCTAGGGGGATTTGGCATAGCACATCATGTGTACGAATCTTGCGCGGTGTGATTGAGCCCACGCGACATTCACTCGTTGGCATGGAGGTCGCCATGAAGGTCAAAGCAGCGATTAACGTCGAAGTCGGCGGACGGCTGGAGATCGATGATCTGGAGATCGGTGAGCCCGGTCCCACCCATGTGATCGTCAAACAATTCGCTACGGGGGTGTGCCACTCGCAACTCCACCAGATCCACAACCCAGCCTTGCCCAGGCCGTTGGTGCTGGGGCACGAATCCACCGGAGTGGTGGTCTCCAAAGGGCGGGAGGTCACCCATGTTCAGGAGGGTGACCGCGTGATGCTGACCTGGGTGCAGCGTGATCGGCTGGAGAGCACTCCGGATCCGACGCCCTGGCCGGCCACCTATCAGGGCAAGCAAGTCCGTCACGGTGACCGCTCGCCGACAGGCGTCTTCACCTGGGCGGAAGCCACCATTGCCGATCAGCAGTACGTCGTGCCCTTGACCGATGCCGAAGCCCCCACCGACATCACCGCCATCGTTGGGTGTGCCGTCATGACGGGCTGTGGTGCCGTGGTGAACTCGGCCCACGTGCGCCCTGGGCAGTCGGTGGCCGTGATTGGCGCCGGAGGGGTGGGGTTATGCGTCCTGCAGGCAGCGTATAACATGGGGGCCTACCCGATCATCGTGGTTGACCTCACAGATGAGAAGATCGCCTTTGCGAAGACGTTCGGTGCGAGCATTGGCGTCAGCGCGTCGCGGGAAGATGCGGTGGCGCGCATCGTGGAGATCACCAAGGGCGGAGCCGACTTTGTTTTCGATGCGATCGGCCTCGGCAAGACGACGGAGCAGATGCTAGCCGCGACACGACCCGGCGTGAACGGCCTGAAGGATGGGGGTACTGCCGTACTCGTGGGCGTGCCGCACGGCACCCCACCGACGATCGATCCGCGGGATCTGTTCGTCGGGAAGATCTTCCGTGGCGCGCCGGGCGGCTCATGCCGGCCTGACCGTGATCTCCCCATGTTCATCCGGTGGTTCCGGGAGGGCCGGCTGCCACTGGACCGGCTGGTAACCCGACGCTACACGCTGGACCAGATCAACGAGGCGTGCGACGCCTTGGCGCATGGAGAGATCGCTGGGCGGGCCATCGTGGAGCTCTAAGGATCCATATCACACCTTTCGGTGTCTGTTACACGTTCCGGCGCATTCCGACCGGTTCTTCCGCGAGTGATTGCTTGAAGCGGCAGGAGGTTCTGACCATAAGCTCTTATATCTCCCCAGCGTCTATCAATTTCGCGTGGTTGTGCAGGAGACCATCAAATACCCCGGGGATATGCCTACACTGGGGTACAATGGGTCCTCCGATCGGTGATTTCCTGACAGGAGAGTAGCTCATGAAGGCGCTCTGGTAGTAACTGCGCCGAATGTGACGCGTCGGCATCCAGTTGAGTGGATAGTCTGCACATAATCGGATATCCTCAGGCACATGGAAACCTCTGTGGAATGACGGCCGCGTGTCCATCACGAGCGACGCGGCGCAAAGCCCTTGAAGCTGCCGCCCTCTGAAGGACGTTGAGACGGATCAGCACAAGCGGTTCACACCACTGGACCGTAGAACGGCGTGTTCGGTTCCGCTATGATCCGAACCCCATCACTGGCGACATCGTGGTGGGCGTCGAAGCCCCCAGACCCCATCGCGTGCCGCCCACGAGGAGACTGCCATGCTTCCAACGCCGGGCTTCCATCACCTGCATCTCAACGCCGTCGATCCTGACGCCGCGATCGACTTCTACACCAGGCAGTTCCCGACGTCATCGAAGTCGCGCTGGGGCGGTCTGCCGGCGCTCAAGGCACCGAACAACGTCCTGATCCTGTTCACCACGGTCGCAACCGCGCCCGCGACGTCGCCGCAGACCGCGATCTGGCACTTCGGCTGGCACGTCACCGACTCGCGCGCGCGCCTCGAAGCGTACCGCGGGCGGCCAGACGTCGAGTTGCTGCCGCTCTACACCGGGGACAACGGCGGAGAGGTGTTCATCAGCAGCGACACCTGGCCCGGTAGGGACGGGGTGCTTGGCCTGACGCAGGCGCAGATCGCCGACGCCAAGGCCACAGGCGTGCAGCCGACTCGCACGGGCGGCTTTGCGTATATGCGGGGTCCCGACGACGCCATCGTGGAATACGCCGGCAACCATCCGGCCGAGCGCTTCAACCATGTGCACCTATACCAGGAGGATCCGTTCTGTGCGCAGCTCTGGTATCAGAAGCACCTCCATGCGCCGGTGTACGCAGGGCGCACCAGCAGCACGCCCTTGACCGAGGCCACCTGCCAGGTGGCGCGCGGACCCGATCGTACCTGGCCGGCGCTCGAACGGGAAGGGATGTTCCGGACACCTGGGGCCGCGGTCGCGTTCGGCGACGTGGCATTGCTCTGGTACATGCGCCAGGGTGACCAGCCGCTCGTGAACTCACGCGGGCACGTGACGGATCACCTCGCGCTCAGCGTCGCCGATCTCGACGCCTGGGTCGCCAAGCTGCGCCGCGAGGGCGTCAGGTTCCTCGAAGAGCCCTACGCGCTCGGCGACACGCGCGCCGTAATGATCGAGGGCCCGAGCCGCGAAGCGCTGGAGCTGGTCGAGGTCAAGGATCTCGACGGCGCGCAGCATCCGGCCGTGTAACGGAGTGCCTGTACGCGGTGACGATCAACCGGTGAAGCGATCACGACTTCAATGTGAGTTACGTGCTCGAGTGCAGCGGCAGCATAGGCGAGACATCTGTATCACTCGACTTTGGCTATTGTGAGTGGGCAGGGGGGCAGGATGTCCGGTGCGATTGCGCAACCGCGAGAGGATGCCTGCCAGGTCGTGGCAGACACCCTCCCATGCGCCAACGCCAGCGAACCACAGGACTGGTTTGCACCCCCTACCTGGAGAGCTGCCCGCGCACAGCCCCCTTCGGAAAGGCGGCGTTGTGGACGTTGACGTAGTAGCCGGTAGGGTCCTGCATAATGGCGATAATCACAGGGGCATCAGCCTTCGTGCACCCCTTCGCGGAGCCCGTCTTAGGCGCCTCCAGGGCCACTTTGACGGGACCCTCTTTGCCCATTGCCCCTTCATGGATATGGGCCGCTGTGGCCTCTTGAATATTCGCCACGCTCAGCTCATAACACACTTCACCTTTTTCGGAATTGAGGGTCACTTGCACGGTGCCACTGCCCTTGGGGTCCCCTGGACCGGGCACCTCAGCGTCCCCCGTGAGCTTGGCCGTCGCTTTGCCCATTTCTTGAGCCGCCGCCACATGCGCGCCAGTCAGCAGCGCCAACGCCATGACGACCGTGGTCAGCACGAGTATCCGCATCGCAATTTCCTCCTCTGTGCAAGAGTGTTGAGAGGCCTCGATGACACAGCTGGCGATCAAGCTGATCTATCATACGCACTGTATCATACCTGGCATCCTACCTGGAAGCTGTCCTCTGCAAGTACAGCCGCGCCGGTCCTGCCGTGGGTCGTCGGCGCCGGTCGGTCGAGGGGACGTGTGAAGTAGCTCAGGCACATCTCGGCATAGAGACCCCACGGCCGTGGTCGGTATGCACCAGGGGTAGAAGGCGATCGCAGCTTGAAAGGGCGTCACGTGGAAGCCGGTTAGGTAGCTGAATTCCACCGCATACAGCTTCCTCGCCGGATTGCCGCCAACCCAACAGGGGGCGCTCACAACCCGGAGACGGTGTGAAAGCAACCACTGACAGGCGGAAAAGATGCATCAGAAATGCCGATCCGTGATAGACTGGTACCCCATGAGATCGGGAGGTAACAGGCCATGACGATGAGCGACTGGAGCAAAGTGACCAGGCCCATTCCGGTGCCGAATGAGTGGACCAAACCCTTCTGGGAAGCCGCCAAACAGGGCGTGCTGGCGCTGCAGCATTGCCAGTCTTGCGGGCACTTCCAACATCCCCCATATGCGACTTGTGTGAACTGCATGTCCATCGACCTCGCGTTCGAACCCGTGCAAGGCAGAGGGACCATCTATTCCTACACGATTATGTACCACGCCGGTGACCAACGATTTGCGGCAGCCGTACCCTACGCCAGCATCATTGTAGAGCTCGACGAGGCGAAAGGGGCACTGCTGGCCGGCAATCTGCTGGACGCTCCCTATACCGAGGCAAAGGTGGGGCGTCGCGTCGAGGTTGTCTTCCAGAAGCTGAACGATGACATCACGCTGCCGCAGTTCCGGCTGGCGAACGACTAGGCGTTGTCGCAAAGGAGATCTGTGGTATGTGGGAGAACAGATGTAAGGTTGCCGTCAGCGGAGTGGGATATTCGAAATTAACCCGGTCGGCGGATGTCCCCCTGGCAGCGCGTGCGCTGGAGGCGGTCAAAGCCGCCGTAGAAGACTCTGGGCTCGACATGTCAGCCATTGATGGACTGGCGACATACGCGGAGTTACCGGCGTCCGGGCACGCCATTGTGGATGGCATCAGCATCGTGTCGGTCAATTGCATGATGGCGATGCTGAAGCTCCCGAATCTCAGCTGGCACATCCAGGTGGAGACCGTCAATATCGGCGGTGCAGTCCAGCAGGCCATTAACGCGCTGCTGGCCGGGGTCTGCACATGTGTAGTGGTCTGGCGGGCGATGCACAATCCCCGTGGTACCTATCAGAACTTGCCTGGCACCTATGCCCAGGGAGCAGCGCAGTTTACCGCTCCTTACGGGTTCGGTGGTCCCGGACAGGGCATGGCGGTCGCATACACCCGCTGGCTGGAACGGCACAACCAGAATCGGGAGAAGATGGCCACCCTCGCCGTAACCCAACGCAAACACGCCAACAAGAACCCCTATGCCTTCTTCTACAACACGCCCCTGACGCGAGAAGACTACCTGAATTCCCGCATGGTCGCCTATCCATTTTGCCTATTCGACTGCGATATCCCGGTGCAGGGCGCCGTCGCCATTGTCCTGACGACCGCCGACCGTGCACGCGATTTAAAACCCCGCCCCGCCTACATCGCAGGCTACGGCCAGCGGCTCGCCTTTGAGGTCGCTGGGCGCATCGGCAGCCTGAGTAGCTACATGGAGGGCGGCAGCAGCTCAGCCCGCCTCACCTGGGAGCGGTCGGGTTTCACCCCCAAGGACGTCGATGTGGCACAGATCTATGACGGCTTCTCCGCCTCGGTCATCTACGGCTTGGAGTCCTACGGATTCTGTAAGGAGGGCGAAGCCCTGGATTTCATTCAGGACGGGCGCATGGAGCTGGATGGCGAGCTGCCACTGAACACCTTCGGTGGGAGCCTGAGCACCGGGCGCATCCACGGGCTGTCCCACATCATCGAGGGGGCCCTGCAAGCGTCAGGACGTGCTGGGGAGCGCCAGGTCAAAGATGTCCAGGTCTCCTTCGTTGGCGCCAGTGCGCCCATTGTGCAAGGGACGACCTTCATCTTCGTCAAAGAACCCTATTAACCACCATTGCGCAACGCTCGCC
>JBKPCR010000198.1:0-20484 GCA_046727435.1 bacterium
GAAGAATACGGCCAGGCTCAAGCCGAGTGGTTCCATCAATTTTTGGACTTGCCCCATGGGATTCCCTGTCATGATACGTTTAGGCGGGTGCTCTCGCGTTTGAATCCGGATGAATTAACCCAGTGCTGCATCTCCTGGACCGCAGAGCTTCGCGACGTCTCCCAGGGCGCAATCGTGGCGAGCGATGGTAACACGCTCCGTCATTCCTTTGATCATGCGGCTTCGAAAGCGGCGATTCACCTGGTGAGCGCGTGGGCCAATCGGAATTACCTCGTGTTGGGCCAACTGAAAGTGGATGCCAAGTCCAATGAAATCACGGCTATTCCTCAGCTCATCAAGCTGTTAGACCTTGAGGGGGCGATCGTCACGATTGATGCCCTGGGGTGTCAGAAGGACATGGCTCAGGCCATCACCGCGCAGGACGCTGATGATGTCTTGGCACTTACAGAAAACCACAAAACGCTCTATGACGACGTGACGCTATTTTTCGCGGATGCCAGGGCCACGGCTTTTGCCGGGATTGACCATGAGCGCTATGAAACCGTCGATGGCGATCATGGCCGGATTGCAACCCGGACTTATTGGATCACGTCCGATCTTGAGTGGGTAGAGGCCAAAGGCTCATGGGCCAAGTTGCAAAGCATCGGCATGGTCGAGTCGCGACGTGAAGTGGAGAAAACCGTCACGCTCGACACGCGCGTGTTTATCACGTCCCTACCCTGTGATGGTGTCGTGTTCGCCCGCGCTGTTCGGCAACACTGGAGTATGGAAAACTCGCTCCATTGGGTCCTGGATGTGTCCTTTGAGGAGGACGCTTGCCGCATTCGCCAAGATAAGGGGGCGCACAACTTCTCAGTGCTCCGCCCTATCGCCTTGAACCTCTTGCGGCGTGAGGGCCGCCATAAGCGGGGAATCAAAGCCAGACGAAAGCGAGCGGGATGGGACATAGGGTATCTCTTCCAAGTATTAATGGGGTGAGCCAAATGCGCTTACCCTGGAGCGATGATGTCGTTGATTCCCAGCTTGGGCGAATCGAAGAACACGAGAAACCCCAGAAACGTCATGTCCACTTCATCCTCCTTGGTGAGGCGCGAGGCCGCCCCAAAATCCCGGCAGGCGACGCCAAGCACACGAAAACCTTTGCCGCTGAGTTCCCCAAAGCGTTGCTGGATCAGTGATGCGATGGTGTCGAGCGCCACAACCGTGCCTGTGGCAGTTTCTGCGAAGGAGCAGGCGGAGAGTATGTATTGCAAGGCGCCTTTGGTCACGATCCAGCGCCCCCCCTTATGCGTGACCAGGATGCTCAGGCGCTTGCGGATGAAATCATACGGCACCTCGTCCAGCTTCTCGTACCCTGACACATCGAGCTGGCCATGGGTGCGGAGTGCTTCGTCGATCGGGTTCGCGAATCCTGTTTCAAAATAAGCATTGAGATACGCATAGAGCAGCACGGCATCGCTGGCTTGGCCATCGATATGGAGCGCGGCATGGAGATGCACCCTCCCCTCGGTCAGCGTACCGGTCTTATCGGCACAGAGCACATTCATGCTGCCGAAGTTTTCGATGGCGGCCAGGCGCTTGACGATCACCTGCTGTAGCGCCATGCGCTTGGCGCCATGGGCGAGGTTGATACTGATGATCGCCGGCAGCAGTTGCGGGGTCAGACCCACGGCGAGCGCGAGGGCAAAGAGAACGGAATCCAACACCGGACGGTGCAGGTACACGTTGACGGCGAAGATGGCCAGTACCAGTAACAACGTCACCTCCATGAGGAAATAGCCGAAGTGCCTCACACCGCGGTCGAACTCCGTTTCCGGCGGCCGGAGCCGCAGGCGCTCGGAGACCTGGCCGAATTCGCTGTCCTTGCCCGTATAGACCACCGCTGCTTTGGCCGTGCCGCTGACGACATGAGTTCCCAGAAAGAGGGCGTTCGTGCGCTGGCTCAAGGGCGTCTCGGGCGGCAATACGCCAATCGCCTTTTCGACAGGGTAGGTTTCGCCCGTTAAGGTGGCCTCATCGACGAAGAGATCGCGCGCATCCAGCAGCCGACAATCGCCCGGGATGAGATCGCCGGCACGCAGGATGACCACGTCTCCAGGCACGATCTCTTCAACGGGAACCTCCTGCGGGCGGCCATCACGCAGTACTGTGGTCTTGGTCTGGACGATGGCGAGCAACTTTTCGACCGCATCCGCAGCTCCTCGTTCCTGGAAAAAGCTCAGCAGGGCACTCGCCAGGACAATCGTCAGGATAATGAGCGCATCGGCGCGCGCCTGGAGGAAGAATGATAAAGCCACCGCAAACAGCAGGATGAGAACGATGGGGCTTTTGAATTGCGCCAGGAAGAGCGCGATCGGGTCCGTCCGCTTCTTGGACCAAAGGCGATTGGCGCCATGGCGTGTGAGCCGCTCCGAGGCTTGCGCGTTCGTCAAGCCCTCCGCTGTCGTCTGCAGGTATGGCAGCAGGTCAGTGGGGTGAATGCTCCAGAATGCTCGCGGAAGTTGGTTCATACAAGCCTCTCTGAATGCCAGTGGCGTGGCCCTGTTCTGAGCAAAAATCTGCCGACTACTCTGAGCTCACATGTCCGGGTGTGACCATGAATAACGAGGCAGCCCCTCGGCAGGATATGGCTGTGATATCTCAGCTCGCTCATACGCCAAACGGCCGGACGCGCCGCCTCGCATGAACTCCGAACGCAACCGCTGACCCGGCCTCGGCCATCCGCCCTAGGAGGGGGATCAGCGCAGGCGCTCCAAGCATCCAGCCGATGCCCACCATCAGCACTCCCCCATTGAGCAGGACAAACGCCAGCCATGCGGTAACTTCGCGGCCACGCCACGGCCCCTGCAGATAACGGGGCAAGATCCAAAAGGCCGTGCCCATCGCCAGCTGCAGGGTCCAGCCCAGCAGCACAAACTCGATATGTGGCGGCAGCAACCACCACAATGCCGGGTGCAACGGCACGCCTTTATGGAAGAGCAACAAGGCGCCCAGGGTGAACCCCACAGCCAGATAGAGCAGGGAGGCGCGGATGCACCAGCAACTTAGGCGTGGCATCTTACTTCTCCTTGACCCGAGCCCACGTGTTGAGCATACAGGCCATTCCCGCCAACCACTGCAATACGGCCGACAGCGCGAGCACCCATCCCCAACCCAGCGCCGGTTGCAGCGCGTGCAGCGGTTCCCCTAATGTGCGCAAGGCCAGGCCGCTGTTCAAGAGCCCATACGTCGCCCAGCCTAGGGTTTCGCTCCCCCGTGGCTTCTCCTTGGAATACCGAGGAAACATCCAGTAGACAATCCCGAAGATGAATTGGGCGACCCAGCCCACCATGAAGACGTGAACATACACGGGTCCCAGGGCAACAACGGCAGGGGGCATGGCGAAGGCAGCGGGCATGGCTAATACCACTCCCAGCAGCAGAGCACCGACGAAGTAGGCGAGCGCGGATTTAATAAACCAACGGGTGAGTGGAGGCATGGCGGCCATTGCCCTCTAGTGTAGGCCTGCAAGAGCTCCGTGTCGCGACAAAACGTCTCATAAGTCGCAACATGTCCCATCCGCTTGCCGTTCTACCAGCCTCATCTCACGAGGCTTGCTGGATAGTGTGCAGCAGGACGGGAGCGGAGCCCCAGAGGTCCTTGGGTCAGTCTTCGTGGCAGGGCAGGACGATCGGAGAGGCAGTGCCCCGCGGGGCGCGAGCTGCCGCACCACCACTTCGGCGACGAGCGCCGGCGCTTGGGTCGTATCCACTCGGAGATGCTGCTGTGGGGGCACCTCGTAGAGCGGCTCGAAGGCTTGTCGCTGTTGAGCGATCAGCTCCCAGCGCCCGTCGGAGACCGCTCCGCCGCAAGCGGCCCGTGCCTGCAGACGCCGACGCATTTCGTCCTCCGGGCACCAGCATTCGAGCACGCAAAACGCTGCCCCCAGCCGCCGCGCCAGCTGCTCGAGCAGCACGAGCTTGTCGCCACGCTAGATCCAGGTCCCTGGCTTGATGGCCAGTGTCACCTGCTCTCCTCCTCCCTTCGGCGCCAGCACGAGCGACCCTTCGCACGTCCCCGGCTCCAGGCCGCATTTGTCGACCTTGATGGACTTGATCTGCCCCTCGTGCAGCTTGACTAGCGCCTCTTTTGGCTCTCCCGCCATGCCCAACGACACCACGCCCACGGCGAGCGCCGTGCAGAGTAGAAGCCCCACGACCGCGTTGATGCGCTGCATATCACTCCCTCCTTCCTGTCGTATGTTCCGACCGTTCGTCTACGCTCGGGCGGAAGACCTCGGGGTCGAACGTTCGCCGGTATGGCCGATTTGGACGCTGTACGACCTGAGCTCGGCCACCCAGACACCATCACCACCAGGCGGATGATGCCCACCCACCTCCCGTGTTGGCTGTCATCCCAGCGCCGCGGCTGGCACGTGTGGACCACCTCCTTTCCGTGTCAGGTGAGACAGGTTGCGCTGGCCCTGTCCCTCGACGGGGCCCGGATCTCCTTGCCACTCCTCGTTGGGCAACAGACGTGCCATGGCGCAGGGGGGTCTACACGGCGGACGTGCCCCGCGTGGCAGCGCGCCGGCTAGCGGTCGTTCGCGGCCTGGTCGGTCGGATGCGGCCGCAGCGGGCATTAATGCCCGGTCACATGCCGCCCGTGATCCGCACGCTGGGCCATAAACCAGTGGTGGATGGCCATCACCAACGCAGGATCCTTCGTCGTATACCGAATCTTGGCGCCATCCGGCAACGGCAGATACTGGATCTCGATCTGCCCAGCGCCGGCCTTTAACGCGGCCAATCCTGACATCTCCTCGCCGTGAATCTTAGCCGGGTCAGAGAAGTCGCCGCGTTGAAACTTTTCCGCTTCCTCCTGGAGGTGGGCTTGAATGAGGGTGATCTGCTCGCGGTTCGCGGGGTCTTTGGCGGTGACGGTCTGCAGCCCGCCGTCGTCCAGCGACTGGAAGATATGCAAAGTCTGTTCGAGATCGAAGGGCATCACCTGGGCACCGCGGGCTGTCACCTCGGCTTGTCGGGCGGCGGTTGAAGAACCTTCGCTGCCCGAGGCCGTCCCACCCAGAACCATCACCGTCAGGTACGCGCTCACCGCCAAGAGCAGAGTGGTGGGTGGGTTTCTTGGATGCATATTGGTCATGTTCATACTCACCTCCTTCGACCGCTGATGTGAACTCAACGGCCGCGACACCGCACGTCGATAGCTGTGCCTGGTGGCCCCCTGCCTGCTCAGCAGGGCTCCAGGAAAATGGTCGCGCTGCTGAGACATCTTATCCCATCGTGGGTCATCGTGTCCTACTCCTGTCGTCGATCCTGTAGCGCTTCTGCTCCCGCCCCGGCTTCTACCTCTCCATGGAGATGATGTTTGCGCAGCTTATAGCGCAACACCCGCTCACTGATCCCCAGCTCCGTTGCCGCCCGGGTCTGCACCCCGCTATGGCGCTCCAACGCTCTGAGGAGCATCTGCCGTTCGATAGTGTGTAACACCTCGAGCAGCGAGCCGTGCCGGGTGTGCGTTTCCCCCGCATTCTCAGGGGCGGCCTCGCGCAGGTGCAGCGGCAAGTCTTCAACGTAGATCACCGCATGGCGCGCGAGAATGACTGCCCGCTCAAGGATATTCTCCAATTCGCGCACGTTGCCGGGATAGTCATACTTCATGAGCACGTCCATCGCCTGGCGCGAGACGGCGGTGATGGGTTTTCCCAGACGCGTCACAAATTTCTGGAGCAGGAACTCAATCAGCAGGGGGATGTCCTCTCGTCGCTCGCGCAAGGGCGGTAGGACGATCGGAAAGACGTTCAGCCGATAGTAGAGATCCTCCCGAAAGTGCCGCTCCTGCACCAGTCGTTCGAGGTTTTGGTTGGTGGCGGCGAGGATATGGATATCGACCGGAATGGGGTAGTGGCTCCCCAGCCGCTCGATCTCGCGCTCTTGCAAGACCCGCAGGAGCTTGACTTGGAGCGCCAGGGGAAGGTCGCCGATCTCGTCCAGGAAGAGCGTGCCGCCATTGGCGGCCTCAAAGCGGCCGATGCGCCGCTCCATGGCCCCGGTAAAGGCCCCCTTCTCATGGCCGAAGAGCTCGCTTTCCAGCAGGGTCTCGGGGAGTGCCGACACATTCACCTTGACAAAGGGTCGGTCCCGTCGCGGGCTGTTGTAGTGAATGGCTTTGGCGATGAGCTCTTTACCGGTGCCGCTCTCGCCGCGGATCAACACCGTGGAGGGGGTGGGGGCCACCCGGGCCACCAGGCTTAACACCTCCTGCATCTTACTGCTTTCCCCGATAATCCCCTCAAAGCGGAACCGCTCACATAGTTGGGTGCGCAGCTCCTGCACCTCGGTGAGTAGTTGCCACCGTTCAGTGACGCGGTCGATGAGGTACACCAACTCGTTGAGTTCGATGGGCTTGGTGAGATAATCGTAGGCACCCGCCTTCATGGCCTCGACGGCGGCGGCGATGGAGCCGTAAGCAGTGATCAGTACGACCGGGACCTCGGGGTTGAGCTGCTTGCTGGCCTTGAGCAGCTCGAGGCCGCTCAGGTCGGGCATGCGGTAATCCGCCAGCACGAGGTCGACGGCGGTCCGTCGCAGGATGGCTAGGGCTTCCGCCCCCCCGGCGGCCAGCTCGACCGACCATCCCCGCTTGGCCAAAAAGCCCCCCAGCAGCTCGCGTTGTGCCGGTTCGTCGTCGGCGACCAGGATGGTCATGGGCATCATCACACTCCTCTGCGCCACCTCAGCGCGCGGTCGGCTGCGTGGCCTCTGGCTCTGGTATAGCGAGCGGCAGGCGCACCTCCACCGTCGTCCCCCGACCGAGGACGCTGCTGACGTCCAGGGTGCCGCCGTGGGCCTGGATGATGCGCAGGGCGATCGGCAGTCCCAACCCGGTGCCCTGCGGCTTGGTCGTAAAATACGGGTCGAAGATGCGCTCCAGCATGTCTGAGGTGATGCCACTCCCCGAGTCGATCACGGCCAGGCGCAACGCCTCCGCCTCCGCCGCAGCGCTCACCTGCACGGTTCCCCCTGGCGGGGTGGCCTGGAGAGCGTTGAGCAGGAGATTGATCAACGCCTGCTTGAGTTGCTGTGAGTCCACGACGAGGGCGGGCAACCCTGCCGGTACCCGAAGGGTCAAACAGACCGCGTGCGCCTTGGCCTCCGCTGCCATCAGGGCGGCCACCTCGTGGAGGAGTGTGGCCACCGCGACCGGCTCACGCTGCAGCGCCGGCGCCCGCGCCAGTTGTAAGAACTCTTGTACGATGCCGTTGAGACGTGCTACCTCGCCACGGATCACCGTGCACAGGTGGCGAAACTCCTCCTCCCCCTCGACGGGAGAGAATTCCCCCTGCAGCCGCTGAACTCCCATTCCGATGGCGTTCAGAGGATTACGTACCTCGTGAGCGACCCCGGCGGCCAGATGTCCCAGGGCCGCCAGCCGCTCCTGACGGGTGAGGGCGCGCTCCAGGCCGCGCACCCGCTCATGGTGACGCGCCTGGGCGCGGAAGACCAGATGCATCCCCATCCCCCCGACCGCCAGGAGCCCCAGACTTGACGCGGACAGGATCAGGAGCGACCGCCGCCAGAGCGCGATGAGGTGCTCGGTCTTGAGCCCCACCCGCAGGAGTCCCAGCGCCGTATCTCCCAGGGGAAACGGCCGGACCACCTCGAGCCGCGGCAGGCCATCCTCGCCTACCAGCGTCCGGAGCGAGGGACGAGGTGCGCTCAAGGCCTGTCGGAGGAACGCATCCTCCGCCGTCGCGCCCACACGCGCGGCGTCCGTATGGGCCACGATCGTCAGCTCCGAGTTTTGGAGGCTGACGTACGCTATCATGGGGTTGCTGGCGAGGTCGTTCAGGAGTCGCTGCAGGCCAACCTCCTGGCGGAACCGGAGGATCTCGCCGGCATCGGCGCTGATGGCGATAATCCCGGCGCCTTCTTGACGGCGAATCGCCACCGCATACTGCCGTCCGAGCCAAAAGCGCTGTTCCCCAAAGCCTTGCAGCGCCTGCTGCGCTTGCCCGCGCAGGAGTGGCTCGTACCAGTGACGCAGCATCGGGGGTAGGCCGCGCATCTCCATCCCGTGTCTGGCCAAGTGCTCCTGCATCGGGGCCGGCAGCCTGATGGCGCTGCTGGCCAGGACGGTGCCCTGGGCGTCCAACACCTCGATACGGTCGAGTCCGTTGCGTGCGGCCAGCTCGGCCAGCAGCTGGTTCGAAAGCGGGAGTTGCTGAAGCAGGCGGTCGAGGAGCCGGGCGTGATCGAGGAGCCGCTGAGCAATGGCTTCTTCCAGGCGCTGGTTGGCCAACAGGGCATTTCGCCCACTGGTTTCCAGGGCTTCTGTGAGCGCCAGCGCCAGGTCCTCTGACACCTGCCGGACGTTGCGAGCCTCCAGCCAGGCCCCCAATACCCCGAGGCCCGCCACCAGGCCGACCAGGAGGAGTAGGGCGGCGAGCGCATAGCGCGCCTGCCACAGTTGGAGCCTGACCTCCGCCTGCCACCCAGGCCTCGTCCCGATCACTGGGCCCCCTGACGTGCACCGCAGGACGCGGGATGACCCCCTGCGGCCATCCCGTACCGCATCTTGACCCTCGTTAGTTCGTCGTCTTCTTCTCCAAGGTATACCGCGGCAGGAACTGCTGGATGTAGTGCTCCGCGAAGATTTTCGCGCGCTCCTCTCGCTGCTCTGGGGTCAACGCCGCCGTCGCCATTGGGCATTCGGCCCCCTCCGGGCCCATCGCATGCGGGCCCCCCGCGCCCATCCCGGCGTGCGCCATGCCGTGCATGCCCGGTCCGCCCATCCCGCCGAAGCCGTGCACCTGCGCGAAGACCAAGCCAGGCCGCTGCACAAACACCACGATGCCCAGCAACAGAATGACGACCGCTATCCCCGCGATCACCGCTGTGCGTTTCATCAGAATATCCCTCCTGTTCTCAAGACCCTTCGACACATCGGTTGAGCCCAGCCCGTTTGCCAGGCTCTCCTTGACCGCCGCCCTCTTGGTAGGGCAACTTCTATGCCAGCGGGGGTGACCAAGGGCTTGGCAAGCCGGCCGGTCGTACAGGGCCTCGCGCCAGGCGGTCGCTGGCCGACCGAGTGTGTGTCGAGAAGCGTAGTGACCGCTCCCGGCGTTCGACAACTTTGTCGACGGATCATTGGACACCATACCTCTCAACGGCCTGAGAGCGGCCCTGGATCCCTCAGAGGCATCCTCGACACCTTATGAGGCGCTTCGACAATCGCGTCGATCCAACGCAAACCAGGCCACCATTGACTCCGTTGGGTAAGTCAGTAGATGCCTCTCGCTGCTTTCTATGCACTCTCGTGATCATCTTCCCGTTGAAGAGCGATGAGGTCGTTATGGTGTGAGAAGGTGAGCTTTGGCCTTGCGCCCACAAATACTCCCCCCGTTCCTGAGGCGAGGGCTGCTGCTGTGCATGCCACCTTTCCCCAAGCACCTCCTGACGAAGGCCGCGGCAGGCCGCGCGGCCGGCCACGGCCTTCGCTCCCTTCAGTCGTGTTGCGTCGCCGTCTGCCAGGTGCGATACGATCCGCTGAGGTTGCGGACCCGGAAGCCATGCTGCAGGAGGATGCGACTGGCATAGTAGGAGCGCTGCCCGGAGCGACAGTAGGGGATGATTTCACGGTCTTTCGGCAATTCGTTGAGACGCGACCGCAGCGCCGGCAGCGGAATATGCACCGAACCGGGGATCCATCCCTCCCGGCGCTCGGCGTCGTCGCGCACGTCGAGGACTACGCTATCGTTGGGGTCGAGCGCCGCGAGTTCGTGCCAGTGAATGACCTGCACGTCGCCATGCAGTACATTCTGCGCCGCCATGCCCGCCAGGTTCACCGGATCCTTCGCCGAGCTGAACGGCGGGGCATAGGCCAGCTCGAGCTCAGCCAGAGCATGCACCGTCATCCCCGCCTGCAAAGCCGTGGCCAACACATCGAGGCGCTTGTCCACGCCGTCACTGCCGACCACCTGCGCGCCCAGCAGTGTGCCGGTGCCCGGGGCATAGAGGAGCTTCAGCGCCAGCGGCTTGGCACCGGGATAATACCCGGCGTGCGAGCCCGGATGCAGATGCACCACCTCGGACGGCATGCCGGCCTGGCGTAACGCCTTCTCGCTGGCGCCGGTACAGGCGGCGGTGAGGTCAAACAGGCGGAGGATCGCGGTGCCCCACGTCCCCTGATACCGCGAGTCACGACCACAGATGTTGTCGGCCGCGATGCGCCCCTGGCGATTGGCCGGCCCAGCCAGCGGGATCAGACTCCAGGCGCCGGTGACCGCATCGCACACCTCGATCGCATCGCCCACGGCCCATATGTGCGGGTCGCTGGTCTGCAGGTGCTCGTTCACCCGGATGCCGCCGCGCGCGCCAATTTCCAGGCCCGCGTCGCGCGCCAGATCGATCTCGGGCCGGACCCCGAGCCCGAGGATGACCACGTCGGCGGGCAGTCGCGCGCCGCTCTGCAGCACGACCACCGACGCCGCCGCTCGTTCGCCGGCGGCCGGAGCCTCGAAGGCGGCCACGCCATCGTGGAGATGCAACGCCACCTGGTGGCGACGTAACTCCTGATGCAGCCACGCCGCCATCTCCGGGTCCAGGGGCGCCATCACCTGGGGGAGCGCTTCGGCGAGGGCCACCGACAGCCCACGCCGGCGCAACTGCTCGGCCATCTCCAGGCCGATGTAACCACCGCCCACGACCACGGCCCGGCGAGCCTGCTGCGCGTGGATCCAGGCCACGATCGCTTCGACGTCTGGCACGTTGCGCACGGTGAAATGCCCCGGCCGGTCGATGCCCGGGATCGGCGGTTTCAAGGGCGCGGCTCCGGTGGAGAGCACCAGCGCATCATAGGGCTCTCGGACGTACGTGTTCGACGTAAGATCGTGGAGCTCGACGGCCCGCGTCCGCCGGTCGATGCGCACGGCTTCGGTTCGCACGCGCACGTCGAGGTGAAAGCGGCGTCGCAGGCTGTCGGGGGTATGCAGCAAGAGGGTGTCCCGGCCAGCGATTTCGCCGCCGACGAAATAGGGTAGGCCGCAATTGGCAAACGACACATGTGGGCCGCGCTCGACGACGATGATCTCAGCCTCCTCCGAGAGCCGGCGGGCGCGCGCTGCGGCACTGGCCCCGCCAGCGACCCCACCGATGATGACGATGCGTTTCCCAGCCATCGATCCTCTCCCCTCCTTTGGTGACACCTACCCCCGTGGCGTTGGAGATTGACTGCCGCGTATTACCCAACAGAGTCACCGTTTCCTTGACGCTGCTAGGGAGTTCAACCGACCGTATGCCCTTACATCCAAGATCTATGGGCGCACCTGCGCAAACGTCATCGGGGCGACGACGGCGGAGATGCCGAAGGCCAAGGCAATGGCGACCATGGTGTGGCCGAGAATGGAGACCAGCGCAATGCCGACCACCCCCTCTCACCGAAGTGAGGAGAGGTAAACCGCCAATGCCTGAATCTCCTGCTCATTGAGGTCGATTTTGGGCATGTGTGCGGGGTGTTTTTGTGAAGCGGGATCCCGCAACCAGCCCGTGAGATATGGCAGCGCATATTGCGCGCCGACATGTGAGAGGTCGGGGCCGATCGGTGTGCCCACCTTGCCGACCGTGTGGCAGCCGAAACAGCCTTGCGTGAAGAAGAGCTTCTTGCCTTGCTCGATCAACACACTGCGGTCCTCGGCCAGGCCTGGGGCGGCGACGAACAGTACCGTCAGTCCGATTAACAGGGTGCATCGTGCCATGGCCACCGCCATTACTCCCCTCTAGTCTCTGCCACCCATCGTAACACATCCAGAGACGTCACAATCCCGCGGATCTGCTGATCCTCGTCCACCACAACGAGCCGATGGACGCCGCCCTCGGCCATGCGCGCCGCCACCTCGCGGATGGGGGTGTCCTCCTGCACAGTGATGAGGTAGGGCGTCATCACATCCTTGACGGTGTCGGCCGGCAGCTCCTCGATCTGAAAGCCGCGGCTGGGATCGAGCGATTCATCGTAGGGCCGACGATAGAACGACGCCTCCACCGTCAGCTCCCGCTCCGTCGCCAACTCGTACTCCACGAGGTCGCTTTGCGAGATGACCCCCACCAGGTGGCCCAGTTCGTCGACCACCGGGGTCCCGCTGATCCGCTCCTCCACCAAGATCTTGGCCACTTCCCGCAGGTCCATCGTGTCCGTCACGGTCACCACGTTGGGATTCATGATGTTTTTCGCCACGCCTTTCATGATGCTCGCCTCCCCTCTTGTGTATATCCCCGTTGCTCGCCGCCAGCGCCTTTGGCCGTCGCTAGCGACTGTCCTCCCCTCGGCCGGTCATGCGGGAGATCAGGTCGCCCAGCCAGCTCGCGTGTGCTTCGGGCGCCAAGGCCTCCAACTCGCCCGGGTCGAGCCACACCCCGCCGCAGCCGATGCAGCGGTCGATGCGCACGTCTCGGTAGATGGTCTCCTCCAGTTTGCGGCCACACTTCGGGCAGCGCAGGTGGCACAGTTCGAGGATGGCCCCCTCCAATTCCTGTTGATCTTTCTCGCGCAACTGGGCGATGAGCTCACGGTCCTTCTACGCGAAATAGATGTCTTCCCGCGCGCGCTCGATATCGCGCCAGAGCTCGGTGTATTTGTCGAATTTCCCCCTTCCGTTCATGGCGATTCTCCTCCCGTACAAACGTCCCCGGTTCGAACCGTCGTCGCCTTGCTCAGGCATTGACACTTGTCCAGTAGCGGTCCACGGCCTCTTGCATCGTGCAGAGGACGGCCTCCTGCCGGGCCGGCTCGAACAGGTGCCGAGAGCGGCCCTGGCCCTGCAAGTACTCCTCCACCGGACGCTAGCGCCGCTTGACGTAAGTGTGCGTCACCGCGCCGTGGACCGTCTCCTTCAACGGAAAGATCCCGCACTCGACTGCCAGCTTCGCATATTCTTGTGTCTGCGAGGGATCATAGAGCCAGCCGGTGGGGCACGGCGCGAAGGCCAGGAACAGCTTCGGCCCCTTGAACTGCTTTGCCTTTTCGAACTTACGCGCCAGGTCGACGGGATGCCTGGGCGACACCGGGGCGATGTACGGTGGGGTATGGGCCCGCCAGATCTCAAAGATATCCTTTTTGCCGCGGGGCTCGGCTGCGGGGAAGCCAGCGCCGCTGGCAGTGGTGGCGGGGCGGGCGGGGTAGGGAGTGGCACTGGACTGCTGCATGCCGGTGTTGCCGTAAGCCTCATTATCGTAGCAAATATACCAGTAATCGAGCTGGCGATAGAGCGTGCCGGAGATGGCCGAGAGCGCCATGTCATAGGTCGAGCCGTCCCCGGCGACGACCACCACCTGCATATCGTCCTTAGGCTGGAGCCTCCCAGTTTCGAGCAGGATGTCGAGGGCATCACGCACCCCTTGGGCGCCTGCGGGCGCGCTGCCCATGGTCGTATAGAGCCAGGAGCCGCGGAAAGGGGTGTAGGGGAACAGAGCCAGCAGCGTGAAACAGCCAGCGGCATTGACGAACACCACGCGCTCGCCCAGGACTTTGCTGGCCAGACGCAGAACCTCCAGACCCCCACAGCCGCCGCAGGCCGGCGTCCCCGCCAAGATAAATTCCTCACGCGCCAAGTCTTTGAGGTTCTTGTAGACCTTCAATGCCTCGCTCATGCGACATCCCCCTTGCCGGCGATCTGCAGGAACGTCGCCATCTGGGCCTCTTCCCGGTCCGTATACAGCAGCCACGGCGGCATGGCCTCCCCGTTGGCGAGGCTGGCTTGCAGGTCATCCAGCATCTGGTCGAATTCGGCGCCGCTGAGATCTTTGCCTCCCAGCCCCCCGACATAGAAGAGGAGGAGCGGTCGGTCGCGTGCCCCATAGAGCGCTGAGGCGATCTCGGCGTACGTGATCCCCCCAAACCCCACCGACAGATTCTGGTCGATGACCGCCACGGCCTTTCGCCCCCGCAGGGCGGCGGCGATGGCCCGGGTCGGGAATGGCCGCAGCAGGCGCAGCCGCAGCAGGCCCACCGGTACACCTCGAGCGCGGAAGCGGTTGACCGCCGCCTTGCCCTTGGTGGCGAAGGCGTTGCTCATCACCAGCACGTAGTCGGCATCGTCCATGCGGTAGAGCTCCAGCACCCCATAGCGGCGGCCGAAGGCGTCGGCGAACTGCTGCGCCACCTCCTCGTGCACCACCAGGGCGTTCTGCGCCTCCGGGTGCGCCTGGTACTTGAAGAAGGAGTAGAGGGCACCACCGAGGACCGCCACCCCCTGCGCCATGGGGCGCGAGGCTTTGAATGCGGCGTGCGTCGGCGATGCGCGTCAAAGCCACCATCGGTTCCCCCCGCCGCTCTGCCCCATAGACAGGGGAATCCTGGGCATAACGCCCTTCCCAAAAGCACGCGCTGCCGACGATACGGCTGGCCGTCTTCATGCCATGGCCGCCACGACCATGAAAGCGGATACGCAGCATGGTGAAATTCTCCCTTCGAGCCCGGGCAGGACCTGTAACTCGCCCGTCGTCTGGCATGCCTCCTCGGTGCATGGGTCAACTTCTCCCTAGAGAAGAGCAAGGTCTGTGCCAGTGACGTGTCTATACCGAAACATGACCGCCGAGCCGCACAATTTAGGGGCGCCACATCGCGCGCCTGTAAGAGTACTTGCCGTCTCCGGTATCTATGGGACGGGATGCCCCTCGATGGGACAAATTGTCCGACTGGCGCTAGACCGTCGCGCGCCGGCAGCCGACTGCGGACCGCGTTTGAGCTGAGATTCAACCCTCCGCACGCCTGGACATGCAGCGCGCCCTGACGCTGGCAAGCGGGTTGCACAAGGCTTTGGGGAACGTGTTCTTCGCGCTGGGAGGAGACATCGACGCCGAACGACATGCTGGCATTACCAATCATCGCGTATTTTTCGATGGAGATCGCCCTCGAAAACCATATCCCAACCTACAGCGGGGGCTCGGCATCCTGGCCGGTGATACCCTCCGCAGCGCGGCCGACCTGAGGTTGCCGATGGTGGGTGTGACGCTGCTGCACCGCAAGGGTTATGGCTTCCAACCCTAGATGACGAGGGGCGCCAATACGAGGATCCGGTTGCCTAGCCGCTCGACGATTTCCCAGCTGCGATACAGTCCTCCATATGACGTCCGTGGGGCTGCATCTGAGCCACTCTATCAATGGTGTCACTAGACGGCAGGGCGAGGTGTCGCGTCCATGTTCCCAGGCTATCCGATTGGCTCGATCACCAACGGCGTGCCCTCGCTCACCTGGGCCTCCCCCGCCTTGCGCTGCTTCCTCGACCGATATATCCTGGACTGGCGTCAGGACAGCTTCTCCGTGCGTTACGCCCTAGGGATCCCACTGGAAGCCATTCGGCAGGGCCACCAGCGGGCGAAACAGCGCCTGATCGAAGCGGTGAATCGCGGGGTCAACGCGGGGTTCGATCAAGATGTGTTCACGCTGGGCTTCGCCCGCCAGACCACAGGATACAAGCGTCCCGACCTACTGTTTCACGACCACGCCTGGCTGCGCCGCATCGCGCAGCGGTAGTGGATGTCTGGCTCAACACGCCCTTGCCGCCTTACGAAGCCTCCGGCGCCGGCGGCATGAAGGCAGTCCATAACGGCGTGTCCAGCCTCGCGGCGGGTTGTCGCAGAGCCCTCGGTTGACGCCTGAGCACACAAACGTGACGGTTCTGGGTCCATAATGAGTGGGACAGACAAGTGACTGGAAGATCTGCATTGAGCATGGGAAGCGCATGGACAGCGGAGACCTCGCTACGCTGGGTGGAGCCCTGGTACCTGGCCTATGCCTTGCTTGCGGCCTCAGCGGTCGGGATTGTCCCCATATTATTACCGCTGGCGGTGCATCGTAGCCGTGGCGCAGCCCATGTCGGATGGGTTATTGCCGCTAACAACCCGGGTGGGCTTACGGCCCCGTTGTGGGGAATCCTTGCTGATCGATATCGCCTGCACCGCTGCCTGGTGGTCAGCGGGGGCATCATCGCTGCGGCGGGATTGGCGGCCTTTCCATTAATCCCTGCCCCGGCTGCATGGCCTGCGCTGGCGTTGCTGCAAGGCATGGGCACGACCGGAGCTGCCACGATTGCCAACCTGTTTGTGGTGGAAGCGCATCTGCAGGAAGAATGGGAGGAGCGCATCAGCTGGCTCCAGACGTTCTATGGCGGGGGACAGGTCTGGGGCTCTTGGTGGCGGCGGTGTTGGCTCAGATGCCACTGTACGCTGGCTTGCTGGCTGCTGCGGGCGTAACAGCTCTCGCCGCGCTGACGGCATGGTTCACCACGCGAACGCCCCCGACCTTTTGACCCCAAAACCGGCCCTGCTGCAGTCGCCACGACCGAGTGAGTGGCCTGTCAGTTCGCCGCAGCATCTCTTCCACCACCTAACCCGCAAAGCTCTGCACAAGGGATGGCAAGACCTCTGTTCACCGTTCAGCCGTTTTTTGACCGCCTGGCTACTGTGTTTTGCGGGTTCCTGGGCCTTCTTCTGCCAGTATCCAGTGCTGATGCGACAGATGTATGGCGTGAGTCCATGGCTGGCGTCCTTTACCTCTGCCGTCGCCCATGGATTGGGGCTTGTGCGGTACGTGCCAGCAGGCCTCTGGGCTGAACGGCGTGGGCCGGAACGGGTGCTGAAAGGCGCCCCCTGTGGGTGACCCTACCAGAGCCAATGGACGTCACAGAAATCTTGCAGGCGGCCATTGCCGAGAACGTTGCCTTCGTCCCCGCTCCGCCTTTTTCGCCAACGGCTCGGGACGCAATACCTTTCGCCTGAACTTCTCGAATGCCAGCCCGGCAAGGATCAAGGAGGGCATTCGGCGCCTGGGAACCATGCTGGACCGTGTACTCGCGGCCGGTGCTGTGGTTGCCCAGCCGCACAGCGATCCGCTATTGCACCGAGGGAAGTGTTTTCCGCATGGCTAGTGCCTGTCCGCTTACCAGATTCCATGAATGACACTTGCGGAGAGGTGTTGGCCGTCGGGCACAGCCAAGCGAAAGTCTATGTCAATCAATACGGCGGTGCGAGACAGCGAAACCTGTCAACGGTACGATAGCTGAAAGACGTTGACAATATTACCGGCACGTCGGCATGCTAAGGCGAACGTCCAATGGTGCTACGGTTG
Organism: bacterium; assembly: GCA_046727435.1. GTDB lineage: Bacteria > Tectomicrobia > Entotheonellia > J063 > CAVPRW01 > CAVPRW01. Next base: position 17,122 of record JBKPCR010000198.1, read on the forward strand.
TCCTGCGTGTTCTCTACACCTCCCACGACTGAGGATACGCCCCAAGGAGATGAACATGGCAACGCATGCCGACGAAGGAGATGTCCCGCCACAGCTGACAGCACGAGAGCTGCGGACCCGCAAAGCGTTTGTGGGTCTGGATGTGGCCGCCACCAGGGCCTTGCAAGCCCTACGCCCGTGGATGGAGGCCCATGTGCACGAGGTCGTCGAGGAGTTTTATGCCCATCTGTTGCGGTTTGAACAGCCCCGCTGGCTGCTGGCTGACCCGCAGCGACTGGCGCATGTCAAAGCGGCGCAGACCAACTCTCTCCTGAGTTTCACAGGGGGCCATTTCGACATGGCGTACGCCGCCAGCCGGCTCGCCATTGGGCGGACCCACGCACGCGTGGGTGTCACCCCGCAGTGGTATCTGGGCGCCTTCAGCACTTTCGCACGGATTCTCTTCCCCAAAATCCTGGCGTACTTTCAGGACCGACCGCTGACGGGGGTTGCGGCCATCAGGGCGTTGATCGCCGTTATGCACCTGGACATGCAACTGGCGATCGATGCCTATCTGGAGGCCTCTCAGGAGGCCCTGCAGCGAAGTGCCACAGACTTGGAGGATCAGGTCGCCCGCCAGACGAGCACCTTAGAGGAACGGGCACGGCAGCTCGAAACCCTCTATCTGGTCAGCGCCGCCGCTAGTCGGGAATTGGACCTGGAGAAAGTCTTGGCCTCGACCCTGCCGCTCATCGTCGAGGTCGTCGGAGCTGCGGGAGCGGAAGTGCTTCTCGTGGATGACGACAGCTGCCTCACATGGGCGGCCAGCCATGGCCTGTCAACCGATTTTGTGGCGGGCTCGTTGTCGCATCGGTTACAACCGGGCGAAGGACTCTTCGGGCGCGCGCTGGCCACCCAGACGCCGGTGCTGGTGGACGATCTCCGCCAAGAGCCGCGGTTCCTCCGCCGTGAGCTGGCCCTGGCCAGCGGCTATGAGACCCTGCTGTGTATACCCTTGTTGGCCCAGACTACGCCCGTCGGGACCTTACAGCTATACGGCAGCGCGGAGCGGCGCCTGTCGCGTGAGATCTTGCCCCTCGTACAAGCCGCTTCGGAACAGCTGACGGTGGCGATCGCGAATGCCCACCTGCATCAGACGGTGAAGGCCTCGGAAGCCGAGTACCGGAGCCTGGTGGAGAATCTCCCGAAGCTCGTGTTTCGCCTGGATCTGGAGGGGCATTGCGTCTTCGTGAACCAGGCCGTGCAGACCATCCTCGGATGGCCGCCCCCGGCCGTCATGGGCGCCCCTCGCCTGCGGGATGTCCTGGGGCACCCCGACGATTGGCCCGACACGGCCATGGTCCGGGTATTGAACGGGGAGACCATCCAGGCTCTGGAGTGCCGTCTGCGACATCACGATGGTCGCTGGCGCTGGTGCGAGCTGACCCTCTACCCGTGGCGGCGTGGCGATGCTCGCGTGCTCGGCGTCGAGGGGATTGCCGAGGACATCACCGAGCAAAAGCGCCTGGCCCAGGAGATGGCGCGCTCGGAGCGGCTGGCCCTGGCTGGCCAACTGGCGTCCGGATTAGCGCACGAGATCGGCACCCCCCTGAATGTGATCGCCGGCACGGCCGAGTTCCTGCTCGACGAGTTCCCGGCCGATGACCGACGGCGTGCCGACATGGAGGTGATCAGCCAGGAGAGCCACCGTGTCGCCGATCTGGTACGGCGTTTGCTGGGACTCGTGAGAGAGCGCAGCGGGCTGCCGACCCCTGTCGAGGTGCACAGTTTGCTGGATCACACCTTGCGCTTGCTGGACTATCGCTTTCAACAGGAGCACATCGCGGTGGTCAAGCAGTATGCCCCGGATCTGCCGCCGGTGCGAGGGGTACGACAGGAGTTGGAACAAGTCTTGCTAAATCTATTGGTGAATGCCTGGCACGCCATGTCCGGCGGTGGGACGCTGACCATTACGACGGAACACCAGAACGCCCAGGCGGTGATCGCCATCGCGGACACCGGCTGTGGCATCCCCGAGGAGCACATGAGCCGGATGTTCGAGCCGTTTTTCACCACGAAGGCCGCGGAGCAGGGCACCGGGCTGGGGCTGGCTGTGGCGCACCAGTTGATCACCGGGCACGGCGGCCATATCGACATCGCGAGTCAGGTCAATCAGGGCACGACCGTGACCATCACCCTCCCTCTGGCGGAAGGAATCCAAGATGCCTGATCCATCGCAGGTCCTCGTGGTCGATGATAACCCCCGCATGGTCGCCCTTATCGAGCGCTGGCTCGCGCGCGCCGGCTATCACGTCACCGGGGTAACGACCGTCCAAGAAGCTCTGGAGGCGTTAACCGCAAACGCCGTCGACTGGGTGATCACTGATCTCATGATGCCGACGGGCGACGGCATGGACATTCTCGCATATGCCCGCGCCCATCACCCGCAGGCGAAAATCATCATCATGACCGCCTTCGGCTCGGACGCCACGCGCCAACGGGCGCTCGCCTGTGGAGCGCACGCGTTCTTAAGCAAACCCTTCAGCGGCGAAGCGCTCCTGGCCATCCTGACCCAAGCTCCTCCCTCTCAGCCCACTCTATCGGCGTCAGGCGGCGATCAGCACGCGCCTTGACATCGCGCCAACGATTCACCGCTTCATTCCACAGGCGTGAGCTATTCCCCTATCAGCCGATAATCACCTCCTTGATTCGCTGCCAGTCCAGCAGATGTCCCTGTATCGGGAGTTTCGGTCCTATATGAGGCAAAGGGTTTGCCAATGCCATGTCTCCCCTGGTCGCTTCTCTGAATCCACGCGCTGCGGCCTATAGATTGCTCCTGTACTCCAATAGCGCGGGCGTCCGCATTGGAGCTGATTAATCCTTGCTTTGAAATTGCAGGCAATACGGTTAGGGGGGCATCTTGTCCCAACGGCTGGACAATTTGGCTCAAAGGATTTCCAGTGGTTTGCAATGCCATACAGCATAAGGCCTATGTCACGTGAATCCTGATGCCGGTATGGGAATTGCTCGTTCATGCATACAGTGCCCGCCAACAAGGCGGCCCAGCAATAGCCATTCCGGCCACTGACCGCATCATAAACCAGCACGGCGTGCAAAGCTGGGCGCTCAGTGCAGACCCATGGAGCCACGGGAGGGCAATATGTCACACAGCGATACGACGGTCAAAGAGATCATGACCAAAGAAGTTTCGACGTTAGGACGCAACGATACTTTAGATTTAGCAGACGATATTATGACCCTTGAGCGTATTCGGCATCTACCGGTTCTCGACGAAGGGCGGGTAGTGGGCGTGGTCAGCCAGCGCGATCTGTTCCGCTCTGCGCTCGCTGCCGCCTTGGGATATGGAGAGAAAGCGCAAAAGAG
>JBKPCR010000199.1:0-10159 GCA_046727435.1 bacterium
TGCGTTCGAACTGGCCGGTGTTCTTAGCATTGATGCGGAAGTAGGTCGACAGCTCCATGGGGCAACGGACGCCTTTGGGGACATAGCAGAAGGAGCCGTCGCTGAAGACTGCCGCGTTCAGCGCCGCAAAGAAGTTATCGCTGTACGGCACCACCGATCCGAGGTATGTACGCACCAGCTCGGGATGCTCCTGAACCGCTTCCGAGAAGGAGCAGAAGATAATACCCAACTCCGCCAATTTGACCTTGAAGGTGGTGGCCACCGACACGCTGTCAAACACCGCATCCACCGCCACTCCAGCCAATAACTTCTGCTCCGACAATGGGATGCCTAGCTTCTCGTAGGTCTCCAGCAATTTGGGGTCCACCTCGTCCAGGCTCTTCAGCCCGTCCTTCGTCTTCGGCGCTGAGTAGTACACCATGTTCTGATAGTCGATGGGCGGGTAATGCACGTTCGCCCACTTCGGCTCGGCTTCCGACTTCTCTAGCTTCTCCCAGGATCGGTAGGCCTTCAGCCGCCATTCGACCATCCAGTCAGGTTCGTTCTTCTTGGCCGCGATGAGGCGGATGATGTCTTCGTTCAGGCCGGGTGGGATTGCCTCCTGCTCGATATCCGTCACAAAGCCCCACTTATAATCCTGGCTTGTGAGTAAATCCAAGGCTTGACTGCTCATCACATTCTCCTCAGGTCGTTTGGCTATGCAGGGATTCCGACTTTCGTAGGTGTGACCGGCCAATCGATCGGTATCGCAATCCCCGCTCGCAGATCACAGGCCCGCAAGCGACTCATATGTAATTTACTAAACTGTACAGAAAAGTCAAGATTAAAGACAGGAATTTTTTCCCCTTATTAATCGCGGGTCCGCTCCTTCTCCAAAGGCAGATAGCGGAGTTATCTTCTCCCATTAAGGGCACATTCGGGGCACATCACAGCATACCCCGACAACCCCTGTACAGAGCCATCCCTTGACCTACCAGACTCATTAGGCTCCCCCAGGCTGGGCGATAGTCCACTGACCCGACTTCCCGGAACTCCGGGGAGAGCTGCGGGGCTCCTGGGGGCGATCCTCAAAACCAAAGGCCTGCCTACAGTGTGGCGCTCCCCCAGTCCCTGGCAAAGTCCGCTGCCAGGGCTGCCTCACGCACCCGGTGGCCGTGATTGAACCGCGCCCAGATGGCGAGCCCCAGCGCAAGCTTCCTACACAGTAACCATCGGACCAATAACCCGTGGGGTTCTCTCAGGAGCCTCCACTACCCAGGAAGGATCAGTGATCAGGTAGCGTGTCATCCTACACCACGCTCACCGTAGCAAGCCTCCAGACCATCTCCCGCAAGCATCGCCCCTGGCTGGTGATGTTCGAGGCTGGATGGTCACTCGAAAAGATCGCGTCCACTTGGTCAACTGACGCCCATCCACTGTCAGCGGCGGATGTTGAGACGGCCCTGGACGACCTCACCCAGCAACCGCTCCCCCTCCCGCGAAGCCTCCCACCGCTCCCCCAGAATGGAGAAGAGTGTAGCGAGGGGAGAGGCCACCTGCGAGAACTAGCCGCACACGGCTGGCCCCAGGCAGCTCTCGACAGGATCACAGGAGGAATCTACTCCCCTGAGTTCTTAGCTGAGCTGACCGATCAGCCCAAGCCAACACGCAAGAGCCGATCGAAGCTCGACCCCCGCAGACTCTGCCCATGTCGGTGTGGCAAGCGCCTGGCGGGTCGCCAGGTCTACGCGAGCAATGCGTGCCGGAAGAAGATGGCTCGGAAGCCCAGTAAGTGGGCGAAGGTAGGCTAAGGGTAGCTGCCCCCCAGCCTAGGAAATAAGGGGGGTAGTTTCTGTCCGACTTAGAGGCATTTTATCAAATCCGTGCCGCGCCAGTGGCTCGCTCTGGAGGATAACCAGGGTACATGCGTGTGCTGAGAAGGGTTGAATCAGCGTACCAACAGGCCGCCTGCTAGACGCGGTATTGAGAGAATGTACGGCCTAGCGGCTGAGAGGAGGGTGGACAACGTGAAGGTCACGCTATTGTCGGCGTCGGCGTTTTGGCTTCGAGGTATTGGGTGTCTCAGGCTGTGAGGCAGGCGTTTCAGCGTGGGGAGCCTTCCCCGCAGCTTGGGCCTGTGGGTAAGCCGCGAGGATTTCACTATCGAGCCTCGCCGCTTTGATATGCTCTCCGAATCCTTCTAGTAGAAGTTGTCTGCCATAGCGCAGCTCAGCTAGGAGGCGTACTTGCCTATCTGTCAGGCCTAATAGTTCCCTCAACGTTCTTGCGCTTGCGGACGATGTCGGAGAGGACTTCGCGAGATCGCGCACAATTTCCAAAACCTCCTGCAGCATGTCCTCCGCTTTCCTCGGGGGCGGTTCATGTGCCTGCGGCGCTGGAAGTGTGTTCAACTGCTGCTCCAACTCAGGCCAGCAACGATTAAAGGCGCGGTCGAGTAGGGTGTCTGACAGTCGTCGCTCCTCGTCGACCAGCGCGTTGATCGTCTTGACCATTTGGTGGGTTTCGTCTTTCGTCGCCAGGGTGTGCTGAAATTCAGCAAGTGGTCCTGTGACTGCCGTGGGTTCCACGCCTATCAGGTAGGTGAACACATAAGCATCCTTGAGCAGTTTCGAAAGAGCACCGGCCTCGAAGAGCAGCTAAGGTGCCGTCAGGTTCTCCGGCGTCAGGCAAATCACGCCCACTTGTGTGCTTTCTAACTGTTGCGCCAGTTGGATACTCCACCGCTTCCCTTTGCGGATATCCTCTGAAGAAATCCAAGGATCGACCGACTGTACGGCCTCCTTCAGCCAATCATGCAATGCCTCAGCGACAGCCTTGCTACGTGGTCCTGACCAGCTAATGAAGGCCTTCATGAGCTTGCCTCTCCTCTGCCAGCCATAGAGTTGTCACGCCTTCAGGCAGTTTCGCCACAGCTCGATTTTACTCCAGGCAGATAAGACACCGCCATCGGAAGTGCAGTTTCCGTGCATGATGAGCCTGGTGACCCCCTCGCCAGGCCTTCCCTTTACCCCACACCCCGCGCAACCGGCCTTGACAGTGGATACGAGGCTCCGCTATAGTGTTCAATAGAAACACTATAATTCAATCCTTTGGCCGGATGGGGATGCGAGAGATGAACCAAACGGGTGATCGCTCGAACTTCGTTCAGATCGGAGATGCAGGGCGTAACAACACCTACAACGTTACCCAGAATGCCGCAGCAGGTGCCGGACCAAGCTACGTCCAGCTTGAGATCGATCAAGACAGTGTCCAGCGGCATCCCAAGGCCGTGGTGGAGAAGCAAGCCCTACGCGGAAGCATTATCGCAGCTACCCCGTTTCTTACCACTGCTAGTGCTATCATTGCTGATTGGTATGGTATTTTAAGTTACCTCGGATTGCCAAAACCTTATACTATGCCTATTGGTGCATTGGTAGGTTTTGTACTGGTAGTACTAGGTAATAAAGCTAGGCCAATGAATGTCGCCTCTCTACGGTACTGGGTGTTATCCAAGTTTACTAGGAAGAATGACGCGAAACATATCGGATTAAACCAGTTTCTTGAGGTGGATGATGAAGGGAACTATTTAACTTACCGCTACGGTGCTCGTTGTGTTTATCCAAAATGTAACGGAAAGATTGTTGTAGAGAAACTACCCCCTCGTGAGGAATGTCTTGATGGATTTGCAGGGCTGTGTTCAGCAGCAGGCAGAGCCCATTCTTATCTCATTGATTACAACCTAGTTGCTACACGCAGGGAACTGGATTGGAGCCCGAAGGACCCGCCAAGCTATAACCCAGGCTATGGGCGGTAGGTTTGTCTCTTCTGCCTTGCAGTCCGCCCCCATCACCTGCCCTGCGCTCTGACGTATCCCCACCTCCCCGGCCTGCCTCGCTGTCGGGCCTTGACGCCCCACTAGTGCGGGGAGTACAGTACCGAGGAAGTTCATTTGAAGATGCCGCAACAGAAGTGGGACAAGGGCGGCCAGAGTCCCGCTCATCTCACGCCCCGTTAGGCTCCCAGGAGATGAATTATGGGCAACGAAGTAACAGAGATAGCGAAGGCTACTCAGGAAGTCGCAAAGACTGCTCGGAGCGGAATTGAGGCTGCCCAAGGATTCGGAGCCTTCCTTGCCAGAGTCTTAGGAGAACCCATTGAGACTGCTGTGGGAATGGCCTCCGATAAACTGAAGTTTATGCGGTTTGAGCGAGCTGTAAGGCTTGCTAATCGCTATAATGAAATCATGGCCCAACGCGGTCTAAACAGTTCAGAGCAGCCAGTACCACCTAAGATCGCATTGCCCGCTATAGAGCAAGCATCTCTCGAAGAAAACGACGATCTCCAGGACCTTTGGGCGAATCTTCTCGCATCAGCTCACGATCCAAGTCTAAACGATGTTGTTCGTTCTGCATTTGTTGATATCCTCAAGCAAATGGAGATTGTTGACGTACACATACTCAACTTCGTCTACACAGATATTCTTAAGAGGAACATACCGCACGCGGAGGAGTGGAAGACGAAGCATAGAAAAGATATATACCTCGACCCGGTAAAGTATAGCGTCCGAGGATACAAGGCTCGACAGGCTCTTAGTATTCCAGATAGTGTGTATGAGTGCTCTGTCGATAATCTTGTCCGTGTACGGTGCCTTGCCCTTTACATTGAAGATGTCGATATCCCAGGGGACAACTCTAGTGAAGTTGCCAGTCTCGTTCACGACTATGAGGAGATTACAATAACCTCACTCGGCTGGAGTTTCGTACGTGCCTGTACAATGCCCGCCATGAAGCCACCGGGATTACTACGAGGTGCCTAACTAGCCGTTGCACCGGACGCGGGCCGCTCAACCCCGGCCGTTAAGTGCACAGGCAACCAATAGGAAGATCATGATGTGGGAGTACAAGGAGGCAGGGCGACTGCTCACCTACCAGAGCGTCGGTGCTACTGTATGCGTTTACTGTCGTCGGGATATGTTTTGCCTTCCACCTGCGAAATATGAAAAAGGTGCTCGCAGACTTCTCGCGCAACTTACAATCTGTCCATACTGCGGTTGGTGGAGCGTTTACCGCGTACTTCAAGGCGAACACCCTCGAACACCTGAATTCGAGTGTTACGATGGTGCGATCGGTTCCCTTCAAGAGCTTGATCTGACTGACATCAGTGTCCCGCTTGCCGAGCTACGGAGTTACCTTGCACGCCGAGCCGATGCTCTCTACAAGGTACACCCTCGCCGCTTCGAAGAGGTCGTCTGCAGCATATTTCGTGATCTCGGATACAGCGCCCGTGCAACCGCGTATAGCCGTGACGGGGGCGTTGATGTCGTCCTTGATGGGTCATCTGGCGCCAGTATTGGTGTGCAGGTGAAGCGCTATGCGAAGGGTAGGCGGATCGAAGCCGAGCAGATTCGTTCTCTAGCTGGTGCGTTGCTCGTGAACGGGTATACGAGCGGTGTGTTTGTTACCACGTCTTCATTCCGGAAGGGCGCAAAAACCACTGCGAAGCAGCTCACAGCAATCGGTTATCCAGTCGAGCTGATGGATGCCGAGCGTTTTCTCGACGCGTTGGGTATCGCGCAGTTCAATTCGTTCGACCTTGATCAGGAGCGATATGCGGCGTATGTCCTCAGCCGTGGAGTGCATCTTGGGTCGGGCCGGGAGCAAGAGTTCGTCTCTGGCGAGAATCTCGTCGCCCGTCCTGTCATTGCGCGGGTAATTCTAACCGCCGACTTAATCGATCTCTAAGCACTGTAGGCGCCTAACCAAGGCCTGGAGCCGACGCCCTGAGGTCAGTTCCACCCCTCGCCCATCATCTACAACACCCTCCACCCTCCCCAGGCTGCCCCACACTCAATGTCCAAGAGCGGGGGAACCTCAAGCTCCGTCCCTCTGTCACATCTCCGGAGCGAGGCCCGCCGTTGCCCCGAGTGCATGGGTCTGCTACAATCGCTCGCCAGCAGTATTGCCCATCAGGTGCATCGTTACTCCCCCTCTGAGTCACAGGGGACACCATGCCTGCCCCAGAGCGCACTCAGGTGTTCATCAGCTATAGCCATCGGGATGCCAGGTGGTTGCAGCGACTCCAGACCATGCTGAGACCGCTCACCCGCGATCACGCCATCGAGGTTTGGGACGATACGAAAATTCAGGCGGGGGCGGAATGGCGGGCAGAGATTGAGAAGGCCCTCGGCGCGGCACGCGTGGCGGTGCTCCTCGTCAGTCCCCATTTCCTGGCCTCAGACTTCATTGCAACCGATGAGCTGCCCCCCTTGTTAAAGAAAGCGGGGGAGGACGGGCTCACGATCCTCTGGGTGGCGGTGAGTGCCAGCCGTTATGATCGAACGGTCATTGCGAAGTATCAAGCGGCGAACGATCCAACGCGGCCATTAGATTCTTTGAGGCTTGCCGCGTTGAATCGAGAGCTGGTGAAGATTACAAAGATCATCGAGGAGGCCGCGAGCCAGCCCGCAATACCACTGCAGGATTCCTCCACAGTGCAGGTGCCTCAAAGGCCAGAAGAACCCGGATCGAGTCTGCGGGACTCGTTCGATCCTCTCTTCAATGCTCCTTCTGAAACACCCTCGGCTCATCCCGAAGGTCCGACGCCACAGAGCCCACCCGCGCGGATCTCCACGGCTGTGCCTGCAGATGTGCGAGGGCAGCTTGAGCGCATGCTGTCAAGCGATTTGGACGCCCGTGAGCGTGTGGCGGCTGGCAATGCCCTAGCTCTACTCGGCGACCCACGCTTCCGGGCCGATGCCTGGTACTTGGCCGCCGAGCCGCTGCTGGGTTTTATCGAGATTCCAGCGGGGCCGTTTTTGATGGGGAGCGATAAGAGCCATGACCCAGAGGCATTTGACTATGAGCTTCCGCAGCACGAGGTCACGCTGCCACGCTACTTCATCGCCCGCTACCCGGTGACGGTGGCGCAGTTTCGAGCGTTTATCGATGATGGTGGCTCTCGGCTAGAAATTCCAGAGGACTTAGAGGAGTTAGAGGGCTTAGGGGGATTTGTCAATCACCCCGTGGGGTCTGTGAGTTGGCAGGATGCCCAAGACTACTGCGACTGGCTCACCAAACAACTGCAGGCGTGGCCGGGGACGCCGGAGCCGCTGGCGACTCTCATACGCACAGAAGGCTGGCAGGTCGATTTGCCGAGCGAAGCAGAGTGGGAGAAGGCCGCACGCGGCACCGATGGGCATGTCTATCCCTGGGGGAATGAGCTGGACGCCACTCGGGCCAATTTCCGTGACACCGGAGTCATGAGGACCAGTGCGGTGGGATGTTTCCCCGGTGGGGCAAGCCCATACGGCGTCGAGGACATGAGCGGGAATGTCTGGGAATGGACGCGGAGTCCGTTAAGGAAGTATCCATACTCAACGGATCAGTCAGAGCGGGCGCGGCGTGAAAACCTCAACGCGGATCGACACCTATTCTGGGTGCTGCGGGGCGGCTCGTTCGCTAATCAGCATACGAACGTGCGGTGTGGCTGTCGCCTCCCGCTCGATCGGTTCGCCCGGAGCGAGGACATTGGCTTTCGGGTGATGCTGCGCCCCGCCACCTAGCCGTTGATCCTCTGGCCTCTGACCCTCTGGGCGTGCGTTGTCGTCTTAGCGAGGCCAGGGGCTCCGCCCCCTGGTTAGCTTAGAGTTCCCCCTGGAGTCTTACAGTGAACCTCCGCTTACCTCCCTTCTTAATAAGAATGGGGAGAGGGGAGCATACTCTGTAACTACAGACGAATGCTCCCCATTTACCCTCTCAAAGCCCCTAAAAGTCACAATCTGACTTTCCCGCCTGCATGACCACCTACGGGACACCCCCAGAAGGAGGCTCCATTGACCGCGCTGTGAGGCGAGGCCTTGCCCTCGATAACTTCTCCAGGGACGTGAACACGCCAGTACCCTACTGTAAGGTACTTGCGTAATACCCTACATGTCGGGTAGAGACTGGGCCTACGGCCCCAGGTTTCCTACGACTCTTGTATGGGGTAGAGCATCTGTGTGAGGAGGGGTGCACGCTATATTGACCAGCCGGGGAGCCAACGGACGGGGACCCGGCAGCCGTCGACGCCAACCCTTGACAATCCTGCTATTCCTGTCATATCCTCCAGCCCGGAGAAGGAGAGCAGACCCGCGTGGGAGATGAGCATGAGCAGTCTATACCTATGTGGACAGACATGGTGGGCCAAGAGTAAGGAGCAAGGGCAGGTGGTCCGTTGGAGTCTCAGGACCAAGGACAAACGTGAAGCCAGGCGGAGGCTGAAGCTCTACTATTCCCAGCCCCGGCCTGAGCCTATGCCTGCCAGGGTCAAGAGCTCGATCACGTGGGACACAACCGCTACAGTGCTGCTGGAGTACTACAGAGATTTCGGGACAAGGTGTGTCCCGGAGGCCACAAAGCAGGTGCATACCCTGACCCGGTACTTTGGAGGATTGACACTGGCGGCGATCGACACGGCAGCGGTTCAGCGCTACGTCAGTCACGAGCGATCGAAGGGCCTGGCAGCAGCGACGGTGAACCTTCGGCTCGCAACCCTGCGCAATGCTCTGCGACTCGCATATGAACGGGACGAGCTGGATAAGCTCCCGGTCATTCGCATGCTGCGGCCTGCCGCTCCTAGGGCCGGGTTCTTTGAAGCTCATGAGTTCGAGGCCGTTGCTGCGCAGCTTCCCCCGGACCTGGAGCTTGTGGCGCGACTTGCTCACGTTCTCGGGTGGCGTATCGATTCTGAACTCTTGCCACTCCAACGGTCTCAAGTGGACTTTGCAGAGGGGACGCTCCGGCTCCCGCCCGGTGGCTCCAAGAATCGAGATGGGCGGGTTGTCTTTCTCACACCCGCGCTGCGGGGCGGCCTGACGGAGCAACGGTCACGGGTGCACACTTTAGAGCGGGAACTGGGGCGGATCATCCCCGTCGTGTTCCCCACGCCATACGGACCGCGCAAAGGGGCACAGCGGAGAGATATGCGCCGGTGGTGGGAAAAGGCGTGCGAGCAGGCAGGATGCCGGGGAAAGCTGAAGCATGACCTCCGACGTAGAGCGGTGCGAAACATGGTCAATGCGGGGATTTCCGAGCGGGTAGCCAGGCAGATTACAGGCCATAGAACACGGGAGGTCTTCATGCGCTATCAGATCGTCAGCGCTGGCGACCTGCAAGACGCGGCCCGGAGGATGGCCCGGACAACTCCCGTACAAAATGGGGCACAACTCCCACCGAGCGGAGAGGCATCCCCATTCGCAGATTACAGGCCCGCAATCGACTCACATGTAATTTACTAAACTGTACAGAAAAGCCAAGATTAATTGCTTCAATTTTTCGGGAAATTTCCTTATAGCCGTGGGATTTGCTTAGGAGTAGGGTGCTCCTGAGTGGAATACGGACGCTTTTAAGGACGCCGCAGGTTGTTCTGGCATTGCCTGCTGGCATCATCCTGATGGGATTTTGGTGTCGTTTCACGCGAAGTTAGAATCGATCATCAGCAGTGATTTTCGTTGACATGCCCTGTAGACCTCATTACAATACGCCCACTTACAAGATTTCTGTGCTGCGCATGCTCGCAACGGCTGAAAAGGAGCCTCCATATGCGCAACATTCACTCCTCATTCTCACGCCCCTTGGGGTTTCTCGTTCTCCCTGGTCATCTGCGCCAGACACGGTTTTTGGCGAGACCTCAACTCCTCACCCGCCTCTAAGCCCCTCCACACGGAGGGGTAGTTCCCGTCAGTGTGACGTGTAGACGTCAAGCCACGCTCAACGATCGAGGCATGACGGGCTGCAGTAGGGCTGTCTGTACAACCGAAGTACGCCAATGAACTGTGATGCGGATTTCCCCATGCGATCCTCTCGATTGCCTCATCTGACGGGCAGGGCATGGGTTCTAACCACCACTCGCGATCAAAGGGGGAAGCATGAAAAGTCGACACCGCATGGCCCTATGTCTGTTCATCGTGGTCGGGCTATGCCTGTGGAGCGCAGGGAGTGGGAGGGGAGCGGCGCCCAAGCGCGGCGGCACGTTGACCGTCGTGCAGGGGGTGGACATCTCACATCTAGACGTGCAGTCGGCGCCCGGCTATGAGTCGGTGTGGATCAATATGAACATCCACAACTCGCTTCTCAACCTGGACAAAGACCTGAACATCTGTCTCTTATACACATCTGACGCTGCCGACGACGTGTCGTGGGGG
>JBKPCR010000200.1:0-7881 GCA_046727435.1 bacterium
AAATCATCTTACGTGTCAGACGCAGGTGTCCAATGCCGTCAACGTCAGCACCTGGCTGCACAGTACCATCTCATCGATGTAGGTAAAGTCCTCGCCATACGACCCTCCGGAGGGCCCATAAATCGGCGCCGGAATGCCTACCTCCCACAGGTGCGCATCATCATCGCCGTAGCGGGCGTTCAACTCAGACGCGGGGAGGCCGATAGTTTTGGGCTCCCGACCAGTGATCGCCCGGTAACTGGCCGCCAACGTCTGGACGATGGCTTCATCCACTGGCATCTGCATGGGCGGATGATCCAGAATCCAGGTCTTAAATTTGCGCTCGATCGGATGCACCAGGGTGTACTCGAAGTCTGGATCCTGGTGCTTGAGCCGGTTTAGGGCATGCTCGAGATCGGTCCGGATTGTCTCAGCCGTCATACCGGGCACGGTGCTGACGGCGATGAACGCTGTGCACAGGTCGGCATTGCGACTCACCGACCGCAGGTCATAGGTTTCGCCTCTGCCGCCGATGATGGAGCCGATCTTCAGCCAGGGCAGCCCGGCCACATCCCACGGTTGATGCGTCAGTTTCGTGTCGTAGATAGCGGCGATAGCCTTAATCATCTTGGCAATGGCATCCACGCCGTGGACATCGGCTCCGGCTGGATGTCGGCCCTTGACGTGGAGCGAGAAATTGGCCATGCCAGCGTGCTTGGTAACGATGTGGTGGGCGCCGTAAGGTTCGGTGACGACCGCGACATCGGTCTTGTACCCGTGGTCGATGAGGTATTTGGTGCCCAGGCCGCCTTGCAGCTCGGCTAGTACACAAGCGATGACGAGATCACCGGCCAGTCGGATCCCAGAGGCTCGGATTGCTTCAGCGGCATGAATCATTGAGGCCACGCCGCTTTTCATGTTGCGGCTGCCCGCCCCGTAGAGCTTGTTGCCCTCGACCCATGGCTCGAAAGGGTCGTGCGTCCAGCCAGCGGCCAAGGGGTTGATGTCCAGATGGCCGTTGAACATGAGGCTCCGTCCGCGGCCCGATCCCTTCAGGACCGCCACTGTCTGGAACCATCCCGGCTCCACTTCCTGCAGCTCCACCTCGTATCCGCGGGTCGCCAGGTAGCTCGCGGTCCAGCGGGCGACAGGGGTCTCTTCGCCGATGAAACTGGGGATGCGGATGAGGGACTTCGCCAATTCCACGAGTGCTCTCTGGTCGATATGCCGCAGAATGTTCTGCGCCGTGCGTTGATCGGTCATTCGTCATCCCCCTTGTGTAACCAGGTTTGCAGCCCGGAACCTCAGCCCTCACGCCAGACTCTTCCAGAAGCCGCGTGCGTTCTCCCCTTTCCTGCTTGCCGCGCATCTGTTAAAAGGTGTATAAAACTCCCAGTTCAGTGTGTCTCACGGCAGGGATAGCGGCCGAATCGTGTGCAGTTGTACCCTGTGAAAGCGTAGATGTCTAGATCAAATCCTTGCCGCAGGTAAACTCATGCGACGGATCAAAGTGCATCTTGTCAAACCGCGCAAACAGAGGACCGTGATCTACGAAGGCGCGATCGTGGTAGAAGAGCCGGGGCACATGCTAGTGCACGCGCGCTGGGAACGTCGGGCGATGGACCTGGGCTACGTGGTCTTTGCCCCTGGAGACCATTTCTTTGAGCATTACTACAGCGAGCGTTGGTATAACATCTTCGAAGTGCGGAGTGCCGAGGGCGTTCTCAAGGGATGGTACTGCAATATCACCCGCCCCGCCTGCTTTGAAGGCGACGTGGTAACCTCCGAGGACTTGGAACTGGACCTGTTTGTGGCGCCAGATCGGAAGCAGCTGCTGAGGCTCGACCTGGATGAATTCGCTGCCTTGGAGTTGCATGTGCGCGAGCCCGAGGCGTATGACGCCGCCATACGGGCGCTGCATGCGCTGGAGGAGATGGCTCGTACGGGTGCACCACCCTTCGACAGGGAATGAGCGTTAGTCCGGTCCCGCTGCGGCGTCAAGAGGTCTGCTGCGCAGCCAACTGTTGTAACTCCTCATACAGTGTTTGTGGAATGGTTATCCCTTGCGTCGGCGTCCGCAGCCGCGCGGCATAGCGCCGATCCGATGGTAAGCGGGTGCCCTCCTGCGCCAGGATGTTGGCAAACAATCGCTCGGCATGGGCGAGCTGTCGTTGCCGGTCGCCATGCCCGACGCAGCGCGCAGGATCAAGGGCGATGATCAACTCGCCCCCCACTGGGGGCCCGCCGTCGTTGTTATCCAGCGCTGAGGCCTCAAAACTGAACACCTCGCCGATCAGCGCGCCCGCCAGCAATTCAATCATCAACGCAATGGCGGCCCCCTTGTAGCCACCAAATGGCAGCTGGGCGCCGGCCAGCGCCGCGGCTGGATCAGTGGTGGGATGCCCCTCGGCATCGATAGCCCAGCTCGCCGGAATGGGGCTGCCATCGCGCAGGTGCAGTTGGATTTCCCCTCGTGCACTGGCGCTCGACGCCTGATCGAAGACCAGAGGGGAGTGCCCCATCCGTGGCCAGGCAAAGGCCATCGGGTTCGTGCCATAGAGCGGCTTGCATCCTCCCGCCGGCGCCACATAACTCATAGCGGCGGTGAAGGCAAACGCCACCAAGTCTTGCGCCGCCAGCACCTCAACCTCTGGCCATAAGGCCGCGAAATGGTAGATCCGCGTCACCGCCAGGGCAGCGATGCCGTGACGGCGCGCCTTCTCTGCCAGCGGTGCACAGCCGATCTGCAACGCCAGCGGCGCGAAGCCATTCTGGCCATCCACCTGCACGATCGCTGGCGCCAGCTCGTGCACCTGGGGCACTGCGTCGGGGGTCACCTTGCCGCTCCGCACTGAACTGACGTAGCCTGGCAGACGGAACAAGCCATGAGACTTGCAGTCATCCCGCTCCGCCGCCGCAATGGTGTCGGCGATGGCACGCGCCTGGAGTTCTGAGACACCCTGGGCGCGTAGCACCTGAAACGCCAGGGCATGCACTTGATCGAGGGTCAGTCGGGTCAGGTCAGGCATGAGGCTCAATGCTCCCACGTCAATGCAGCATCGGGGATGAGTCGCACATAGACCGATTCGGGGTCATCAACCGGCCCAAAGATGGTGATGAACTCCGGGTCATCGGCGGCACCGAAATACTTCTTTCCCAGCGCGTCATAGACCCTGGCACGCCAAGTCGCCTCGCGTACCTCTTCGGCGAGGCCGCGCATGGAAACGCCTTGGTAGTGGCCCCGCGTCCCACCATCGATGACCCAGCCGACTCGGGCATTGCGCTGCATGGCTTTCCACTTGGCACTGGTCGTGCCGATGCCGATATAGTAGGCGCCGTCGAGCAGCACAAACCACACCGGCACCACACGTGGATAGCCCTGCCGGTCGACAAAGGCCAGCCGCAGCAGTTCTGCTTCCTCGACCAAGGCTTGCAACGTCGGTGACAACTCTTGCATCATCGTGGCTGCCTCCTTACGGCCCAGTTCCTGCTCCGACCTCGGGGTCGTCAGATATCTCGGGCGACGCACCTCCGTGTCGAGAGACATAACGTGGATGGTGTGTCAGTACTTCAGACCTGTGTTGGTGTCAAGCGAAAAGCATGCGATGGCACCTCTCAAATTGAGCCTATGCGGAATGGTCTTCGGCTGTCGACTTATCGCTCCAGATTTACTCCGCCAAGCCAGCTGCCTCTGCTGTGCCGTTCGGGGGCTTTGTCGAAAAGCTGTTTACAGCGCCTGGAGCAGAAGTAATACGTCAACCCCTCATACTCGCTCGTATACGCAACCTCGCCGGCGATGCCCTTTGCACCCTTCGCATCATCGAGTCGAAGGCCGCACACAGGATCCCTGGCCATGACCACATCCCTCCGTGCTGTGGAAGGACCAAGAATTTCACATCGTTCCCCTCTCCAATCGATGACCGCAAGATTCTTGCCATGTCAGGCTCCAAAAATCTCTAGTTCTGGGGGAGAGGAAGGATCGTAGAGGGGGAAACGGCCGAACGCTACACCGATGGAGAATACCCAATCGCAGGGACAGGAGTTTCGATGCTGGGGACGAGGGATAGGAGATAACTAACCATGCAAGCGGATTGTTTTCAGGCCTATATTCAGTGTGCCCAAGCGAATTCGACGGGCACACTAGCCCAGGATCTCTCGCAAATGCCTCGGCCTGGTCGGATGTATTCTGGGAAGCGACGGGACTTGACGAAGTATTTCACCTTGAGCAGGCCGCGGCTCTCATCCTTAGCTGGGACCGATGGAGAAGGGAATTCGAACGGAAAAAGGAGCTGTACAGGCAGGTTATGATCATCCGGCTCGTGGCGGACAGACGGTGCCGCTCCCAGCAGCTCTCGATGTGGTGGTCACCGGGGGATCCGGAGAGGATATGGGCGAGGTCTTCGAAGCGGCGAAGGGCACGGTGGACGCGTGAAAGTGGGTTCGTTTTGTAGAAATATTAACGAGCGTTGCGCCGGGTAATTTGGTGTTCGCAGCTATGCCGTAAGCTGTGGTCATTCAAAGAGAATTGTTCAGAAGCTTGCCAGGAACAGACACCGAGAGCCCTCGCAAAATGGTGACAAAAGCCTGATGATTTAGGAAATCTGTGGGAGCAAGAGAGAATCATGGGTGGCTATGGGAGTGGTCGTTGGTGCTGGCACACGAAAAAGGACGTGGTGGAAGACTGCCGCGTACTGGAAGTCGAGGCTGATGTCGTCCCCCTCCGGTCGCGTGATTTGGTGATAGAGTTCTTTGAGCTGTTGCCCGACGACCTTCACCTCCTACCCCCCAAAGTGTTCATGCCCGTTGATGGCAGATTGGGCTCCGCGAGGGCGTTCAGTGCCGAGATCACATAGAGAGCCGGCCCGAGGAGAGCTCGAGGTATACGATGAAGTATTGAGGGAGGACGCTTCGCTGTCAGCGAGGGCTTGAGGAAAAAGCCCAAAGCTCGTCCCATCTCTCATATGGCTATCTCGATCAGCGCGACATCGACCCCTGGCCGGCTTCGGGCCTATCCAGCAGAAGTTATAGGTATGGCCATGACTAGAAAGGCAAACGACTGGGTTTACCCTGACGCAGGAGGCGCGATGATTTGGCAAGGATTCCGAGATACAGCAACGATTGTGCTGCTGCGGCGCCGATGGGCGGCAGCATGCCGACCGCCGCCAGCGCGAGCCCCATTAGCTTATACACCGATGTAAAGGCGATGTTGAGCCGCCACCAGTGTCGCCAGACCAAAAGCGCAGGAGTAGGCAACCACGATCACCGCCTTGGACTGAGCACGCTAACCAGGCACAAGTATTCAAAAGAAACTTTTGTGGAAATGGTTTTGATAAAGTCCTTGTACCCCAATGATGCCCTCATCGGGAGTAATACATTATGGGGGGATATGGGAGCCGTCGATGATGCGGGGGCACCCCAAAAAACATCCTTCAAGACCGGGGGGTGCTGGACGTATGTGCCAACGGTTTGCACCACGAGCGTGGAAACCAGGGTCAGCAACAGGCCCGGGTATTTTCGCGCCTGAAGTCTGTTCAAGAAGGATTTCTTCATCGACCGCCCCTCGTGCCAGAGTCCTGTCCGTTGAACACAACCACCTTGTATGGGGTACCGACTATCGCCGCTCCATCTCCTGTAGCAGGGCCTGCGCCGCAGGATCGTCTGGGGCGGCATGCGCTAGCTGTCTCGCATACGCCAAGGCGGCCTCTCGGTTTCCCCGGTCGCGCTCCATTGTGGCCAGCGCCTGCAGGATCGCTGGGTCGGCGGAGAACCGCTGGTGGGCGGCTTCGAGGACGTGGAACGCGTCCTGGGGCTTGCCGGTGCTGTGGAGCGCCATGCCATACACGTAGGCATACTGGGCGCTGTTAGGCGCGAGCCGCGCCGCTTCCCTGAGCTCCACCACAGCCTCATCGCGTCGCCGCTGCCGGACGAGCGACAGTCCAAGTGCGTAATAGGCCACCGCCGCGCCGGGATCGCGCCGCAGGGCGTCGCGCAGCACCGCCTCGGCGTCCTGCTCATGGCCGTGGGAGCGGTAGAGGTCGGCGAGATTGACCGCTGCCGGCAGGAACGCGGGGTCCAGCTCCAGTGCCTTGAGATATTCAGCCTTGGCCTGCTCGTATGCACCGCGCTGGGCATGGAGCGTGCCCAGGTTGCCATGGGCCTCGGGGCGGTCGGCGTTGAACTGCTGCGCGGCCACGTATTCCTCCACACCCTTCAGCAATGCCGCGCGTTGGGCGGCTGGAATGCGGTCCCGGGGCAGAGCGGCCAACGCCCGAGCCGCCTCGATCCGCACCGACTTGACCGGATCGTCGAGCAAGCGTGGTAGGAACCGGATGCGGGCGTCCGGCTCGGTCGCAGCGAGGACCTCCACGGCAGCGCGCCGCACCAGGGGACTGTCGTCGTGCAGCGCCCCAGCCACAGCGTTCACCGTGGCCGGGCCGGGGTAGGCACCGAGCCGGGCCATGGCGCTGGCCCGCGCGATGGCGGGTTGGGAGGGGTCGCGGGCGACCTTGAGGAGCTGATCGCGGGCGCCGGCTGCCATAGCAGAGCCGGCGTGCAGGGCCTCGGCGAAGCGCTGATAACCGAGTAGGGACTGCGGGTACCACTGCCGCACCTGGCCCGCCGCCCATTCGGGGGGGTGCTGCTCATGGCACTGGTTACAGGCGTTGGGGGTGCCCAGCGAGACCGAGCGGTCGGGCCGTGGGATGCGCAGGCTGTGGTCGTGGCGCGGGTCCACCACCATAGACGTAGTCGTCGGCATGTGGCACGCCGCGCACTCGGCGCCCTTGGACCCGGCCTCATGGTGGTGGTGCTGCGGCGTGTCGTATTTTACCGGGAGGTGGCACTGGGCGCACACCGCGTTGCCCGGGACCTTAAGCTGCTGGGTGTGGGGGTCATGGCAGTCGCTGCAGGTCACGCCCTGCGCGAACATTTTGCTCTGCAGGAACGAGCCGTAGTTGTACACCTCGTCCCGCATCTGGCCGTCGGGCCAGTAGAGGGGGTCCTCGATCAGCGAGACACGGTGGGTGTCGGAGAGCGACCGCCCGAACGCCAGCCGGTCGGTGAGCTGGCCGCGCCGGGCGTGGCAGCGCCCGCACATCTCCACCTCGCGGGCTGTCTCCCGCGGGCGACTGCGCGCGGCGTTGCCGGTGTCGGCCTGCGGAGTCCAGGTGACGCCGCGCCGCTCATCGAGGGCGACCTGCAGGCCCTTGCCGGGGCCGTCGACGTGTTTCCAGTCGCCTTCCCGCTTCGCCCAGGCGACATGAACCGAACCCGGCCCGTGACAGGCCTCGCACGCGACGTTGATCTCCGACCACTGGGTGGCGAAGCGATTCGTTTCCGCATCGAAGTTCTTGCGCACATCGGTCGAGTGACACTCCGCGCACATGAAGTTCCAGTTCTGGTCGATGCCGGTCCAGTGCAGACGGTCGCCGGCCGTGATGGCCTGGCCGGGGTAGAGGTCGAACCAGCGCTGGCCGCCGGCCTCCTTGGGGCGCGCGTCCCAGGCGATCGTGAGCGCCTGGAGTCGCCCGTCCGGGAATTCAATCAGGTATTGCTGCAGGGGCGTAACCCCGAAGGTGTACGTGATTTCGTAATCGTGGAGCGTGCCGTCCGGCCCGTCGGTGTTAATGAAGAACTTTCCCGCGCGCGTGAAAAATGTCGATGTGAGGCCAGCCTCGGTGAACTGCGCGTGATCGAAGTTGCCGAGGACTGTCTGCGCATTGGCATGCTGCATCGCGAGCGCGTGGTGCGAGCCCTGCCACGCCTCATACTCCTTGACATGGCATGCGGCGCACACCTGCGCGCCCACATGCGTGGCGGCAGGCGCGACAACCGGCCGTGACGGCGGAGCCGTGGCGACAGGGGGGGATTGCCTGCCCACGAGTGCGTAGATCAGACCGGCGC
>JBKPCR010000201.1:0-8518 GCA_046727435.1 bacterium
TCACCAAAAGCGACGATGACCCAGGTAATTTTGGCGAGCTTTGTGATTGAGCCATGCCTTCTCAAACGCGTTCGTCTGCGGGTTCCACGTGAACTTCTGGACGCCAAACGGCGCGGGCCGCGTCACACCGGCGGTCATGGCGTTGCCCCAGATGTCGGGCACGGGCTTCGGCTAAGGTAGTGCACTCCATGTCATGCTCGCCAACCATATCGGTGCCCTCAAGCTGTTTATTTGCCACGACAACCTGACGAGAACTGCGGCATAGAACGAGCATGACATGGAGTGCCCTACAGGTGGAAGAGGGCGTGGGGCATCCCCTGCCTTGAGGCATGGGGAGGAGGTCAAGCCCCGACGTTCATCACCACCTTGATGACGTTTTCTAGGTGCTGCTCGTACATCTGGTACGCCTTATTCACGTCTTTCACGTCGAAGCCCAGCCGGTGGGTCACCATTCGGCCTGGATCCACTTGCCCGCGCTCCTTGAGCGCCACCATCTGCTTGATGTGGGTGGTCGGGTCGCCACTGCGGGCCCCTGTGGTCGGAATGATGGTGGCCTGCTTGTCCAGCCAGAGACGGGTATCCACCGGGACGATGTCATCGCCCTGGACCCCGAACACGATGACGGTGCCAAACTGGCGCACCAGCCGGAAGACGGCGTCCAGCGTCTCCGGATAGCCCGCCGCCTCCACGGTGACATCCGGCCCCACGCCACTGGTCATCTCCCCCACGGCGTCCGCCAGGTTCTCGGTGCCAGGATTGATCGTGTGGGTGGCCCCAAAGTCTTTGGCCCACTGCAAGCGGTAATCCAGCAGGTCGACCGCGATCACCTGCCGCGCCCCTTGCATGGCGGTAAGCATGGTGAACGACAGGCCAATGGCTCCCTGGCCCATAATCAAGACGCTCTTGCCCAGGACGCTCCCCATCCGCTGGCAGGCATAGAGCACGGTGCCTGCGGGCTGGCACATGACCCACTCCGTCAGGTCGCCATGGTCTGGCAAGGCGATCAGCCGGCCCGGGGCGGAGGCGAGGTACTCCGTCAGGCCTCCCATGCCAGCGCCGGGCAGGACGATGACCCGCTGCCCCGCGTGGAAGGCGTCCGTCTGGCTTTGCACGACCACGCCGGCACACTCATGGCATGGTCGGCCGACCTCCAGCGGGTAATGCTCCTCGGGGTACCGGGGCCCATAGCCATGGCGAATGTCGCTGCCGCAGATCGACACCCGCTCGAGCTTGATGAGGCACTCGCCATCCTTGATCGTCGGCATGTCCACCTCGATGAACTCGAAGAGCTTGCGACCTACCAATTGTGCCGCTTTCATACGTCTTTCCACCTCCCATAAGGGTTCTGTTGCCAAAATTCCCGGGAGCCCGTCTACCACTCAACGTTTCTTCCGATGCTGCGAGCCCGACCAGGTGGGCGATGACCCGATTCTGCATGATCATATCATCTTTTGGAACATCCTGGAGTGGGGATCTGGCCACGATTCACAGTTATGTGCTGCAGCGCATAAAGGCGAATCGTTGCCATACCTCAAGCACATGTGCCCTGATACGTTGATATTGGGCCCCTGTATGGGCAGCCTCACCAGCGCTCAACGATGGCCGATCAGCACGCATTATAGCGTATGCGCGGTAAAGGGTTCGCACTTCTGAATGAGGCCGGCTTCAGTGCGTGAGAGTCAACGTATCTAAATCCGATAGGTTACGTTGGTCCAACACGGTCGGCTTCATCCCCACAGACGTAAACAATGTTCTGACGCGGTTTGCACCTGAGTCGGGTCAACTCACAGGAGAGCTCCGATGAGAACGACCATCATCAGCCTCATGGCACCGGCGAACAGCCATCCCCATGCCACGAATCGGTGCACATCATGTGAGCCGACGCGAGACGATTGCGAGCCCAGGAGCAATACTGTGGGCTCCGGTGCAATCAATGTGAGCCGGAAGCCTCGGCTGGAATCCATGATTGTGGGCCGGGAAGGGTGCTCTATTGCGAGCCGGACACCCAATGAGTGCAAGCCGCAACACCTAGCTGCACGTAGCGAACATGATGTGACCGAGCGGGGAGCCCCATCGTGGGGCTTCCACCGTGGCAACATCATCGCGATCACCGCCTGAAGGAGGATTCCAGAGGGCTCATGAGTACATCCAAACGCAGGAAACCGTCAACCCGTCAACGTCCTGGCAAGCCGGGCGCGCGACGTGTGTCTGTCCTCACCGCGACGATCGTGCTGATGGTGGGGGTCGTCGCCGCGGTCGTCCTGCTACGCGGAGGAGAGCTGGCGGGAATGGGCTCGCCCCTGCCGTCTCCGGCCGTCCCGGGGGCCCACCCGGCTGTGACCGCCATCACGGCCACCTCCGGCTTTCAGGCACTGCACGGCCGCTGGCTCCGGCCTGACGGCAGCTATATCCTCGACATCCGGGGCGTCGATGCCAACGGCACGATCGATGCGGCGTATCTCAATCCCCGGCCAATCAATGTCGCCAGAGCCGAAGCTGCGCGCGACGGCGCGACTTTCAAGGTGTTCGTCGAGCTGCGCGCCCCGGGCTACCCTGGCAGCACGTACACGCTTATCTATGATCCGATGCGCGACCAACTCGCGGGGAGCTATTTTCAAGCGGCTCTACAGCAGCGCTTCGACGTGGTGTTCGTGAAGATGAAATAGGGCGGCATGGCGAAGATGGGTCGTGACTCTGGGGTAATTGGGCTGGCTTGAGGGGGCATGGTGCCACCACAGTGAGTGCGATGAATTCTACACCTTCTTCACGCGCGGAGTTCTCCCTGGCCGCGGGGGGCCCCACGCACCGGCTGGGCCTGATCACGCCGGGGTCACCCCCTCTGGCCAGGCGAGCGGCGCTCTCCATACTCCTGACCTGGGTCCCGCTCCTCGTGCTCTCCGCCGCGCAAGGACTGGCGATCGGGCATTACGTGCACATCCTCTTCCTGTCCGACTTCGTCCCCTACGCCTGCTTCCTGGTCGCGATTCCACTGTTGATTCTGGCCGAAGGGCTGATTGAACCCCATATCGCTGGAGTCGCGGCGCATTTCATACACTCGAGGCTCGTGCCGAAACGCCAATACCCGGCATATGAGGCG
Organism: bacterium; assembly: GCA_046727435.1. Taxonomy (GTDB): domain Bacteria; phylum Tectomicrobia; class Entotheonellia; order J063; family CAVPRW01; genus CAVPRW01. Next base: position 3,098 of record JBKPCR010000201.1, read on the forward strand.
GCGGTCGACCGTGCCCTCAGGCTGTGCGATGCCACCCTGGCGGAAGTGGTGCTGCTCGGACTGGCCGGTGTCAGTGTCGTCGTCGCTTGCCACGAGTTCCCCTTGCACGTCTCCACATGGTTGTCCCTCGTCTCGGACTCAGTGCACATCCGGACCTGGGCCGGTTGGTGGTATCTGGTCGTGGGTATGGGCTTGTTTCAGTTCCTGCGCTGGCGATAGCTCTGGAGACTAGGCCTCTGGTATGGGTTGCTCCGGCGGATATCGCAGCTCGACCTGCAACTGATCCCAACCCCCCCGATCGGGCGGCCGGACTGGGGTTCGTGGGAGACGCGCAGCGCTTCTTTTGGATCATCCTCGTCGCCTTGTCGGCCACGACGGCCGGCGTCTTGGGCAACGAGATCGTTTTTGGGAGAGTTCCCCTCACCAGCTATACGATCGTGGGGTATGTCGTGGTGGTGCTGCTGGTCTTTCTGTGGCCTCTCCGTATCTTTATGCCGCAGATGATACGGGCCAAAATCAAGAGCGTGCACGACTATGGCACCTTCGCGGTCATGCACAACCAGATGTTCGATGGGAAGTGGTTACAAGGCGACTATCCTACGAGCGAACCCGTACTGGGGACGCCAGACATCTCATCGCTCGCGGACCTCGGCAACGCCTATGAGGTGCTCGACCGGATGAGGCCCGTGCCCTTTGATCCCGCGGACGCGCTGATACCGGTGCTGGCCGCTCTGATCCCCCTGGTGCCGTTGTTGTTGGCCGTCATGCCGCTCGGACAATTGCTCGAGTTGGCCGGGAAGGTGCTGATGTAGGGTGGCCGCCGACCTCATCACTCGCACCGAGCAAAGGTTCATGCGCATGGGCGCAAGTGCGCCGCAGACGCAGGTGCTCATCAGCAATCCATCGTAGGCCTTGAGCGTGATGATGTCGTGAGTGAGCGCGCTCGCTTGCCTGGCGGGGGGCAACGGACGCTCCGCAAGACCCCTCACATCGGAAACGGTTCGACCCAGACTTCTTCGCCGTTCTCATAGTCGCCATGCTCTTCTGCCAGAAAGATGAGGCAGTTCCCCTTGACCATCGAGCGCAAGATTCCCGAGCCCTGTGGTCCGGTAGTCGTCACTTCCCAGCCGCGTTCGGTATAGGTCAGGATGCCACGCTGAAATTCCATCAAGCCCGGGCGCTTACGGATAGTCTCCCGCAGCCGGGCATGAAAGCGGGTTGGTTGCCAGTCCTTGCGCCCTGTGAGCCGCCAGAGCGCCGGCTGGACGATTTCGAGAAACACCACCATGGCTGACACCGGGTTGCCGGGGAGCCCAAAGAAATAGGCTGGCCCGATGCGACCATAGGCCTGCGGGCCGCCGGGTCGCATTTTGACGCGCCAGAAATCGATGACCCCAACCTCGTTGAGGATGTCGCGCACCAAGTCATACGCCCCCACCGACACCCCACCCGAGGTCAGGATGGCGTGGGCCTGTTCGCTGGCACTCAGAAAAGCCTGGCGCAGCTCGTCGCGCTCGTCGCCAATGATGCCAAAGTCCAGGGCTTCGGCGCCGAGCACCTCCAGCAAGCCGATCAGGGAGTAGCGATTGCTGTCGAAGATCTGCGCTGGTCCGCGCGTCTCTCCGGCCTCGACCACTTCATTGCCGGTGGAAATCACCGCCACCCGCGGTCGTCTGTGCACCCAGACATGGGTCAAGCCCAATGCGGCCAAAATGCCCGTCTCCTGCGGGCGAATGAAGGTGCCGCGCTCCAGCACCACATCGCCGGTTGCCACATCCTCACCACGCGGCCGTACGTTATCGAAGGCTTTGACGGCACTGGCCGGCACCTCGACGACCTCCTCATGCCGCTGCACGTACTCTTGCATCACCACCGTATCAGCGCCTGGCGGCATGGGCGCCCCGGTGAAAATGCGCGCCGCCTGGCCCGCCTTGATCTCCACGTCACAGTATTGTCCCGCGGGCACTTCAGCCACCACCTGCAAGCGTGCGCTCCCACCGCTCACCAGGTCTGCAGCGCGCAGGGCATAACCATCGCGTGCCGAATTCGGCAACGGTGGGATATCCAATGGCGCCCGCACATCATCGGCGAGAATGCGTCCCAAGGCACTCTTAACCACCAGCTGTTCGCGCTCGGCCAACGGCTCTACGCGTTCGAGCACCCGTTGTCTGGCTTCCTCGAAGCTGAACATCCTGGGCTCTCCCCTTAGGCGATGAGTAGGATCGTTCCCATGTCAGGAGGGACCTGAAATCCGAGATGCGTCAGTCCGGCACGCGCCGTGTCATGGCGCAGAAGTTCGAGAAAACGTTGGATCGCCGGTTGCGATAACTTGTCGGCAGGGATCACAAAGTCGTAGTGTTCATCCTGCATAAAGCTGAAGGCGAGCTGATAGTCATGTGCCACAGTGTCGATGGCCAAGCCCCAATCGGCTTTGTGCAAGGCGATGGAGGCCGCCACAGCATTGTGCGATTTGGCCTCTGTATCGTAGCCGCGCAAGCTTTCCGTCAACTTATCGAAGGGTATGGACAGGGACTGGGCGCATGACCGCACACCCATGTCGAAGAGGATACGCGTGCCTGAGCCGCGATTGCGGTTGATCAGGACGAGCTTTCCCTCCGTCGCGGACATGCTTACGAGACGTTCGAACGTCGGCGGTTGCGGCCAGTCATCCCCCGGTCGATAGAGCAGACCCTGGCGCCGTACATAGCCTCGTACCAGCGCCAGCCCATCGCCCGGTTTGACAAACGGCCGGTTGTATTCGTCGGTCTGCTCGTCGAGGAGGTGAATGCCCGCGATATCGGCCTCGCCGCGTTGCGCCGCGTGCAAACCTGCTGTCGAGCCGACATTGACGATCTTGCCCTGGATGCCGTCCCGTTTCAGGCAGTTCACCAGATAATCCAAGCCCACGCAATGACTGCCGATGATGGTGGCGTCCGCCAGTTGCAGGTCACGGCTTAGCAGGTGGACCTGCACCGCCTCGTCCTTGTCGAGCATTTCTTGGTTGGTGGGAATTTTTAAAAAGCCGTCGGCCTGACTGAAGGTGGTCATCGAGCCCGAGCCTTTGCCGATGGGGTAGGCGGTATAGCCCGCCTGACCGCGCACGACATGCACCAACACATACTCCAGCTGTCCCTTACGGGAGTTAAAGCGCACCGCGGCACGGGCTGGAATGGTATGGTGCTCCTCACGGTTCAGTCCGGCCAGGGCGCGTACAAGCGGCTGCACAAACTCATGGAAGGTGACGGTGGCCGAGGTGGGAAATCCCGGCAGGATGACCAGGGGGATACGCCCCACCGCCCCGAGGCACAACGGCTTGCCGGGTCTCAGGGCGACACCATGGACCAGGATGCCAGGCGGCCCCAAACGCTCGATGACACGATAGGAAAGGTCCCCAGCCCCTTTGGAGGTGCCTCCCGAGAGAATGATCAGGTCATGGACCAGCGCGCGCCGTATAATCTCCTCCAGGGCGGTCTCATCGTCCGGGCAAATACCCATGCAATAGGGTTCGCCGCCGTTCTCCCGCACGGCATCGGCGACGATGCGCGCGTTCGAATCATAGACTTTGCCCTCCGCCATCATCTGGCCGGGAGGGATGAGCTCGTCCCCAGTGGAGATGATGGCCACATGTGGCTTGCGGTAGCACCACACCTCGGCACAGCCGAGCGCCGCCAATACCCCCGTTTCCCGCGACGATAACGCTTGCCCCTCGCGCAGGATGGTCTCCCCCTGCATGATGTCCTGGCCGGCATAGCTGATGTTCTCACCCGGCACGACAGGGTGATAGACAGCCAGCACGTCGTCACGGCAATCGGTGTCTTCCACCATGACCACGGCGTTGGCCCCTTTCGGAATGATGGCGCCAGTGGCGATGGTCGTGGCCATGCCGGGTTGGACCTCTACATGCGGCACGACACCGGGAGACAGGTGTTCGTCGGTGAGATTGAGCTCGGCGGGGCTTTCCTCGTCCACGCCAAAGGTGTCGGCGGCGACGACCGCAAAGCCATCCACATTCGAACGATTAAAATACGGCACGTCGACGGTGGCGACGATGTCGCGTGATAACACACGCCCGAGACCGTGGGCGAGTGGTACGCACTCCTCACCCAATGGGGCCATGGAGATGTGCTGATGGAAGACAGCCTCGGCTTCTTCCTTCGTCAGTACGTGGAGAAATTGTTCCTGTTTCATGAGTATACGTAGACCTCCACCTCCTGACCCTCGTCCAGGCCTTCGGAGTTTTTCTCCACGATGACAAAACCATCGGCGCGCGTGGTCGAGGACAGGATGCTGGCGCCAGTCACGCGTAAGGGCTCGACTCCGGCCGCGGTGCGGCGCACGCGGACGAAATCGACACGGCCGATGGCAGAGGCGATTTTGCGGGTCAGGATGCCGCGCACCTTAGCATAGGGATAAGCGGGCTGCAGGCCCTGCAGGCGCTGCAGCGTCGGGCCGACGAACGCATCGAAGGCCACTAGAGCTGAGACCGGGTTGCCGGGGATGAGGAAAATCGGTTGCCGCTGGATGAAGCCAAACCCCACTGGACTGGACGGCCGCATGGCCACGCCGTGAACCACGAGCTCGCCGAGTTCGTGGATGATGAGCGGAGCAAAGTCCTCGGCGCCGACTGATGTGCCGCCGGTGATGAGCACCACGTCCTCGGTGGTTTTCTGAATGGTGTCTTTGATCACATGGTAGTCATCGCCGATGATCCCCTTGTGTACCGGCACTGCGCCCAGGCGTCGACTCAGACCGGCCAACGTCAGCGAGTTGCTGTCAACGATCTGGCAGCCGCTCAACGGTTCGCCGACCTGGACCAACTCGTTACCGGTGATGATCAGCGCCACCGTGGGCCGACGATAGACGGCGATGTGGGCCATTTGAATCGAGGCCAAGACGCCCAGATCCTGAGGACGCAGCCGGCGGCCGCGCGCCAACACGACATCGCCGCGGCGGATATCCTCACCGACTCGGCCGACATTCTTGAACGGAGAAATGGGCTGCAAAATGTTGACGTGCTCCTTGTCTTCCTCGGCATACTCCGCCATGACCACCGCATCAGCTCCCGCCGGCAGCGGCGCGCCGGTCATGATACGCACGGCCTCGTTGGCGCCGAGGGTGAGGTCGAGTGCACAGCCGGGAAAGATCTCGCCCTTGAGGGTCAGGGGGATGGGATTGTAGTCGGAGGCGCCGAACGTATCACGAGCCCGCACGCCATAGCCATCTACGGCAGAACGGTCGAAATGTGGCACATCGAGGCCCGCAACGATGTCCGCGGCCAGGACGCGATCCAGCCCCTCATCGAGCGGGATGACCTCGCTCGGCAGCGGGGTGATACGCGGCACAAGAATGGTCAGCGCTTCGTCAACATCATGGCGGGTGGCGAACCCTCGCATGCGAATGTCATGATGTTCCATCGCTCAA
>JBKPCR010000202.1:0-7383 GCA_046727435.1 bacterium
GGTCTCGTGCCAGCAGTCGTAGTCGGTGACGAACGCCAGCGTAGCGTAGCTCATCTCCGCTTCTCGCGCCAGTTTAGCCTCCGGGATATTGGTCATACCGATGACTTCCACGCCCCATTGACGGTAGATGCGCGACTCTGCTTTGGTCGAAAATTGCGGCCCCTCAATGCACAGATACGTCCCGCCACGGTGCACGCGGGCGCCAGCCCGCACGGCGGCGGCGTGCATGATGCCGGAGAGTTCGGCGCAGACCGGCTCGGCAAAGCTGATGTGGGCCACGATGCCATCCTGGAAGAACGTGGAAGGCCGTGCCACGGTGCGGTCGAAAAACTGGTCCGGGATCACCACCTCGCCCGGCGCGATGCCCTCCCGCATGCTACCCACGGCGCTGACCGAGACCAGCCACTCCACACCCAGCGTCTTCATGGCGAAGATGTTAGCCCGAGCATTGATGTGCGACGGCATAATACGGTGCCCACGCCCATGCCGGGGGAGAAAGGCGACGGTGACGTCATGCCAGCGGCCGATCAACACGGCGTCGGAGGGATCTCCAAAGGGTGTAGTGACAGAGATCTCTTCAATGGGCTGCAATTCCTCCACGCCATATAGACCGCTACCACCGATCACGCCGATCGGCACCCTGGTCATCGCCCGTTCTCCGCGCTAAGCAACTCCATGATCTGCACCATATTGAGGGCTGCACCCTTACGCAAATTATCCGACACGAGCCACAGATTGATGGCCCGATCATGCGACGGGTCCTGGCGAATACGCCCAATGAAGACTTCGTCTCGTCCGGCTACCGTGAGTGGCATCGGGTATTGGCTCTTCTCCGGCTCGTCGATGACAACCACGCCGGGCGCCGTGGTCAGAAGTTGACGTACCTCGTGCGGGGTGATTTTCTGTTCGGTCTCGATATTCACCGCCTCGGAGTGGCAGCGAAACACGGGCACGCGCACCGTTGTGGCACTCATCCGGATCGAGTCATCCTCGAGGATTTTATGGGTCTCGCGTACCATCTTCCACTCTTCACCGGTATATCCCATCTCGCCGAAGGCATCGATGTGGGGTAGACAGTTGAAGGCGATCTGATGCGGAAAGACTCTGACCTCGGCCGGTTCACTCGCGATCAGGGCACGTGTCTGCTGATCGAGCTCCTCCATGGCCCGCGCCCCTGCCCCCGAAACCGATTGATACGTCGCCGCGACGACACGTTTCACACGAGCCCGACGGTGCAAGGGATTGAGGATCATCACCAGCGGAATGGTCGAGCAATTGGGGTGTGCGATGATGCCGTGGTGGCGTCGCAAGGCGTGTGGGTTAACTTCGGTCACCACCAGCGGGACATCGGGGTCCATGCGGAAGGCGCTGCTGTCATCGATGACCACCGCCCCCGCACGTGCAGCAATCGGTCCAAACGCCTTACTGATGGACGAGCTGACGGAGAACAGTGCAAAATGCACCCGTTGGAACGATCCTTCGGTCAACTCTTGCACTGGAAATTCCTCGCCTGCAAAAACGAGTCTTCGCCCTGCTGAACGCTTCGAGGCCAGGAGAGAGAGCTGGGCCACGGGAAATTTCCGCTCTTCGAGAATGCTCAGGAGCTCCAGCCCAACTGCCCCCGTCGCACCCACAATCGCTACATGATACCCGTGCTCCATGACGCCTCCTTCCTATCCTAGCGCTTGCAGCACTAGCGCGCCCATCTCGGCAGTGCCCACCAGCGTCGTCCCCGACGACTGAATATCTCGTGTGCGGTAGCCCTGCGCCAACACCTGTTCGACGGCAGCCTCAATGCGCCCGGCTAAGGCATCGAGTTTGAGCGTATACTTGCACAACATCGCCACCGACAGGATGGTGGCCAGCGGGTTCGCGACGCCTTGGCCGGCGATGTCGGGGGCGCTGCCATGCACCGGCTCGTATAACACGGTGCGATTCCCCAGGCTGGCAGAGGCTGCCAGACCAATTGAACCAGTCACCATGGCGGCTTCATCGCTCAAGATGTCGCCGAACAGATTCCCGGTGACGATGACGTCGAACTGCTTGGGGGCCCGCACCAATTGCATGGCGGCGTTATCGACGTACATGTGTTCATAGGCAATGGCTGGGAAATCCTTGGCCACCTGCTCGACCACCTTACGCCACAGCCGACTGGTTTCTAGGACGTTGGCTTTATCCACCGAGGTGACGCGGTGGGCGCGTTGCTGGGCGATCTCAAAGGCTAGGCGCACGATGCGATCGATCTCTGCTGTGGTGTAGACCATTGTGTTGACGCTGCGCTCGCCCCCTTCGATGCTCGTCACGCCGCGGGGTTCGCCATAGTAGATGTCGCCCGTCAGCTCGCGCACGGTGACGATGTCTAACCCTTCGACCAGCTCGCGTTTGAGGGGAGAGGCATCGACCAGAGCGGTGAAGACCTTCGCCGGTCGTAAATTGGCAAACAGCCCCAACTCCTGGCGCAGGCGCAGCAAGCCGCGCTCAGGGCGAATCTCGGGAGCGAGGTTATCCCATTTGGGGCCCCCAACGCTGCCAAACAAAATAGCATCGCTCTCACGGCAGAGCTGTAGGGTGGGGTGCGGCAATGGATTGCCCGCTTCGTCGATGGCGCGTCCACCTGCGACTCCCCACTGCAGCTCAACACCCACCTCTGCCATTGCCGCCGCCTGGCGCAGAACTTCCACCCCCTGCGCCACGACTTCTGGCCCGATGCCATCTCCCGGCAGCACTGCCACCCGAAAGCTCATGCATCCTCCACAGTGTCTGCCGCGCCTGCTCGCAGGCGTTGCGCCACATAGGGGACCAGGCCACCGACGGCCACCAACTCCTGAACGAAGGGGGGGAAGGGTTCCGCCTGATAGGTCTCCCCCTTGGTATGATTGATGATACGGCCCGAGTTCGCATCGATCTCAACCGTATCACCGGCCTCGATGCGCTGCGCTGCCTCGGCGCACTCGACGATGGGTAGGCCGATGTTCAACGCATTCCGAAAGAAGATACGGGCGAAGGTAGCAGCGATGACGCACGCCACACCAGCGCCTTTGATGGCAACCGGTGCATGCTCGCGCGACGAGCCGCAGCCGAAATTCTCCGCCGCCACGATGATGTCCCCGGCTTGAACCCTGTGTGCAAACTCCGGGTCAATGCCCTCAAGACAATGCTTGCCCAGCTCCACAGGATCGAACGAGATCAAGTACCGCACAGGTATAATGACATCGGTATCGACATTGGCCCCAAATTTCCACGCCTGGCCTTTGATATTCATAACTATGTGCTCCACAACACTAGTAAGCGATACGCTTCCAGAGTGGCCGGAATATACGCAATGCCCCAGTGCTCGTCAAGATGCGGGCAGGCGAAGCTCGGCGGGGAGTACTCGCGTGGCGGCCTTCAGCGCAGCGACAAAATCTCCAACGTGTTCCAGACGGTCCGCTCGATCCTCAAGCTCTTCAATCAACTTCAGGATGGCGCTGCCCACCACCACGCCGTCGGCCAGCTCTGCCACCAGCCGTACATGCTCAGGCGTCGAGACACCGACACCCACGGCAATCGGCTTCGAGGTGCTGGCGCGGACCTTCTCCAGCATTATCCGCAAGTCGTCCGCTAACTGGTCGCGGACGCCGGTCGTACCCAAACGTGACACGTAGTAGATGAATCCCCGGCTCGCCTCCGAGATCAGCGCCAGACGGGCTGATGTGCTGGTAGGGGCGGCTAGAAAAATCATCTCGAGGGGCGTGTCAGTGGTAAGCTCCATAAGGCTCTGCCCCTCCTCGGGAGGGAGGTCGGGGACAATGATACCGTCGACACCGGCGTCAAGGGCATCGGCCACAAAGGCTTCCTTACCATAGCGCAACACCGGGTTGTAATACGTCATGAGGACGAGTGGAACGTCAACATTATGGCGCAACTCGCTCACCGTCTGGAGGATTTTACGCAGCGTCGTTCCCCCTTGCAAGGCGCGTTGCGAGGCCCGTTGGATGATTGGCCCATCGGCTAGAGGGTCGGAAAATGGCACACCGATCTCGATGATGTCGCCGCCGCGTCGCACCATCTCGCGGACCAGCGTTTTCGTCATCTCTAAATCGGGGTCACCGGCCGTGACATAGGGGATCAAGGCGCGCTCGTGGGTCTTCTGTAAGTGTTCGAAGGTGTGGCTGATTCTGCTCATGTGCTTTACCTACGCCAGCAGTGCTTCGACGTGGGCGACATCCTTATCGCCACGCCCGGAGACGCACAGAATCACCGTTGCGTCCTTCGACAGGCGAGGGGCCAGCTGCACCAGATAGGCCAGGGCATGGGCGCATTCAAGCGCAGGGATGATCCCCTCCAAGCGAGCCAGGAGCTGAAAGGCCTGCAGGGCTTCCTGATCGGTCACGGCCTCGTAGGTCACACGTCCGGTGTGCTTGAGGTAGCTATGCTCAGGCCCTACGCCTGGATAATCCAGGCCAGCGGAGATAGAGTGTGCGGGGATGATCTGGCCATCATCATCTTGGAGGAGGTAACCCATGCTCCCGTGTAGCACCCCCAGACTTCCAGCGCTCAGCGAGGCACCATGCTTGCCCGAGGCGAGTCCCAAGCCGGCAGCCTCGATGCCGATTAACTGCACGCTGGCATCGCGCAGAAAAGCAGAGAACAAGCCGATGGCATTGCTGCCGCCCCCCACACAGGCGAGGCAGTAATCGGGCAATCGCCCTATCAGGTCGAGGATCTGGGCGCGCGTCTCGCGGCCGATGATGGCTTGGAAATCGCGCACCATCATGGGGTAGGGATGGGGGCCGACCACCGAGCCAATGAGGTAATGCGTGCTGCGAACAGTGGTCACCCAATCGCGCAAGGTTTCGTTGATGGCATCTTTGAGGGTGCGACTGCCGCTGCCCACCGGTGTCACTTTGGCACCCAGGAGTTTCATGCGGAAGACGTTGAGCGCTTGACGCTCGATGTCCTCCTCGCCCATGTAGACCTCGCATTCGAGCCCGAATACCGCGGCCGCGGTGGCGGAGGCTACACCATGTTGGCCGGCACCGGTCTCAGCGATGATGCGACGTTTCCTCATACGGCGGGTCAAGAGGGCCTGTCCGAGGGCATTGTTGATTTTGTGAGCGCCGGTGTGGTTGAGGTCCTCGCGCTTCAAAAAAATACGCGGGCCACCCAGGTACTCGCTCAGTCGGTGGGCGAAGTAGAGGGGCGTTGGACGACCGATGTATGCCGTCAAATGGCCCTGCAATTCGGCATGAAAGGCCGGGTCCGCTTGGGCCTCGCGATAGGCCTGCTCCAGCTCTTCGAGGGGGGACATGAGCGTCTCCGGCACGTATTTGCCGCCGAAGAGCCCAAAATGACCGTGGGAGTCGGGTAATGCTTCCATGGGCGTGGTCGTCAGCGTGTGAGGCCGGTCAGTGGTCACGAGACTCCTCTCTTCCGAACGCATGCTTCCCTCTCCCAGTGGGAGAGGAGGCAAATGGCCCTGTTTCCTCGAGTACCGCGGCTTTGGCACGGGCGATAAACTGGCGGACTTTTTGATGATCCTTGACACCGGGCGCACGCTCGACACCGCTGCTCACATCCACCCCGTAGGGATGAATCTGGGTGATGGCAATCTCGATGTTCTCTGGCGTCAACCCACCGGCGAGGATTACAGGCCCATACGGCTTCGCCCGCACCGCCAGCTCCCAGGAAAACGATGCTCCCGTGCCCCCCGGCAACGCTCCTTCGACGTAGGCATCCAGGAGATAAGCGGACACCTTGTAGTCCGGTACATGGGTCAGGCTCTCCGCATTCTTGATACGAATGGCCTTGATCACTGGTCGGGTGATCTGACAACAAAATTCCGGCGTCTCACGCCCATGCAATTGCACGCGGTCCAGCCCGCAGCGTGCCACCGTCTCATTGATAGTGTCAAGCGTGACATCTACGAACAAGCCCACCGTCGTCACAAAGGGGGGCAACGTTCGAATGATCTGCTCCGCCTGCTCGGGCGTGACATAGCGTGGGCTCGGTGCATAGAACACGAACCCCAGAGCATCTGCCCCAGCTTCGACAGCCGCGTGCGCATCCTCAAGACTCGTGATGCCGCAGATCTTCACATGGACCATGCAGGAACTCGCGTAATTTCACCCCAGGATCGGGAGCCCGCATCAGCGATTCCCCGATGAGGAAGGCGTGGACTCCCTTTTCCCGCAAGCGCGTGACATCAGCCGCTGTATTGATGCCACTCTCGCTCACGACCACCACTTCGGACGGGATTGACGGTAGCAGGCGCAAGGTCGTTTCGATGTCGGTCTGAAACGTCCGCAAGTCGCGATTGTTGATGCCAATCAGATGCGGGTGCAGCGGCAGACTGCGTTCCAACTCCTCGACCGTATGCACTTCGAGTAGTGCCGCCATCCCGAGTTCATGCGCTAGGCCCAGGAAATCCTCAAGCGCGCCGATCTGCAGGGCGGCGACAATCAGCAACAGCGCATCGGCGTGAGCGACCCGTGACTCGTACACTTGATAGGCATCGACGGTAAAATCTTTCCGCAGCAACGGTAGTGTGACCTCCTTAGCGATATCTTCAAGAAAACAGAGTTCTCCCTGAAAGTATTTAGCATCCGTGAGGATCGATAGAGCCGCCGCACCATTGGCGGCATAGGTCTGCGCAATGGCGACCGGATCGAAGTCGGGGCGGATCACACCCCGCGATGGTGAGGCCTTTTTCACCTCGGCGATGACGCGTGGAAGGATCACGCTCCCAGCGCCTTCCGCGCGCAACGCTGCGAGAAAGTCACGCGCCGGGGGGAGGTCTTGTACCATCCTCTGCAGCTCAGCTAGTGGATGGCGACGGCGGCGCTCTGCGACCTCGTCGGCCTTATCGCGGAGGATTTGCGCGAGAATAGACATTGGCGTTCCTGAGGTTTCACGGCGGCCAGCCCCTCACGCCGATGAAGAGAGGCAGCACAGAATTGAGCGATACTTAAGCGTATTGTAGTCGCCTGGGCGTGATGCCGTCAAGCGGAAGCCGCTTCGGGTAATGTCCTAATTTGATCTCCCGCAGCTCAGCCTGAGGACTCCTATACTGCAAATTAGGACACTACCCCGCTTCGGCCATGACCATGCTAGGGACGGAAGGGACTGAGCAAGCCTTTTCTTTTCGCAATATTTCGGGTATGATCGCCAGGATCACGGCCGGAAAGGCTTTCTGCGTGCGCCAGCACGCCGTTGCAGGCTTTCAGAAAGGAGGGGTCGATGCCCCTGGATGGACACCTCTTAGAACGACTCTTGACCACCATGATCCGTATTCGACGCTTCGATGAGCGAGTGACTGAACTCTTCAAGGCCGGTCACGTCAAGGGCACGGCCCATAGCTATGTTGGCGAAGAAGCCATGGCCACCGGGGCCTGTGCCAACCTG
>JBKPCR010000203.1:0-21429 GCA_046727435.1 bacterium
CGCTGGCTGTAATTGCCCCGCCAGGCAGCGGCTGGATCGCCTGCCAGGAGTCCATGCCAGAGGCGCCCCAGCGAGAACACGCGCTCATCGTGCGGGGCGATGCGCACATAGGCATTGCCGGTATTGACGTTGCCAAGCGTAAACCCGCCGGCCGTGGTCAGCACAAACCGCACCCCAGGAATAGAGCGGATCTCAGCCTCCACCAGGCGCATCACTTCATCCATGGCCGCCAAACTGGTGCCCTCTGGGGCGGTCACGGTCACCTGGAACTCTGCTTCATCCACATCGCTGGGGATATACTCCTGTTTGACCCATGAATACAGCGGCACAGACGACGCGATGACCCCTAGCGCCAGAATACTGACGACCACTCGATGGCGCAGCGCCAGTGCCAGTAACCATGTGTAGCCTCGGTCGATCCAGGCGTAAAAACCAGTGCGCGATGTCGCCCCATGTTCGTCCCCACCAGAGGCATCATCGGGACGAAGGAGACGGGCGCTCATCATCGGCGTCAAGGTGAAAGAGACCAGTAAACTGACCATCACCGCCACCGCCGCGGTGATGCCGAACTGGTACAAAAAGCGACCCGAAATACTGGACATAAAGGATACGGGGATAAAAATCACCGCCAGGCTGAGTGTCGTCGCCATGACGGCCAGACCAATCTCGGCGGTGGCTTCTCGCGCCGCATCGAACGGATGCATCTTCTTTTCCTCGACGAAGCGGAAGATATTCTCGAGGACGACGATGGCGTCATCGATGACGATGCCCACCATGAGGACTAATGCCAGCATGGTCACGCTATTGAGGGTGAAATCCAGGGCGCGCATCATGCCGAAGGTTGCCACCACCGAGGCCGGAATCGCCACACCAGCGATGAGTGTTGAACGCCAACTGCGCATGAAGGCCAGCACGACTAGACAGGCCAGGATGCTGCCCAGGATCAGATGAAGACTGATTTCGTGGAGCGCGGCATAGATGTACCTGGATTGATCAAGGATAACTTCGGTTGTCACATCGGCAGGCAACTGCCCGGTCACCCGATCGAGGTTTGCCTTGACCGCGTTGATCACCTCAACGGTGTTGGATCCGGACTGACGGCGGACTTCGAGGATCACCGTCGGCGCTCCATTCAAGCGTGCCACCGAACGCTGTTCTTTGGTGCCGTCCTCGGCGTTGCCGATGTCCTGCACCCGAATCGGCGACCCGTTGATGGTAGTGATGACCAGTTCATTAAAGGCTTTGGGATCGATGACGCGTCCCATGGTGCGGAGCGTCTGCTCGCGGGCGCCGGCGGTGACGTTGCCGCCCGGCACGTCGGCGTTCTGCCGCACGATGGCGTTACGGACCGCTGTGATCGGGATTTTGTAGGCCGCCATCCGTTCTGCATCGATCCAAATGTTGATCGCCCGCTTAAGATCGCCGACGATGAGCACCTCACCGACACCCGATGAGCGTTCGAGGTGAGTCTTCACGACCTTGTCTGCGAGCTCGGTCAATTCGCGGATAGAGCGGTTCGGGGACGAGAGCGCGATGGTCATGACCGGGGCCAGATCGTTGCTGAATTTCGAAATGAGCGGTGGGTCGGTGCCGGGCGGCAGGTCGCGCAGGGTCGTGGCTACGCGATCACGGACGTCCTGCGCCGCCGTGTCGATGTCACGTTCGAGATTGAAGGTGACGATGACCAGGGAACGGCCCTGGCCGGAAATAGAGCGCAGCTCATTGATGCCCTCGACGGTATTTACCGCCTCTTCGATGCGCTGCGACACCTGCGTTTCGATCTCCTCTGGAGAAGCCCCCGGTAACACGGTGAGGATGCGCACAGTGGGGAGATCGACGGAGGGGAAACGGTCGACGCCCAGTCGGGAATAGGCAGCGGCCCCGACGACCACCAGCGCCAGAATGATCATCGCGGCAAAGATGGGGCGTTTGATGCAAACCTCGGCGAGTTTCTGCATAGGCGTCTCACTCCACGATTGTGACTGCTTGGCCTGACTGCAAATTACCCGGCTCAACGACAACCATCTCACCGACCTTGACGCCGCTGGTCACCTCTGTCCAGTCCCCTGTACGCCGTCGGGTCGTGATCGGTTTTTCAAGCGCCTTGCCGTTCTGGACGACCACGACCTTCTCAATTCCGGCAAAGGTGACGATGGACTTGGTGGGGATGGTGACGGCCATGGTCTCATCGTCAATGACGATCTCCGCCCTGGCGAATAGCCCAGGACGCAACGACCCATCATTGGCCACTTCCGCCTCAACGATGAGCATGCGCGTCTGCGGCGTGATGACCGGGCTTAGCCGTGCGATGCGCCCCAGGTACACATTGGGGTCGCCCTCGGGGGTCACCCGCACGCTCTGCCCAATTCGTACCTGTTGCGCCTCCCGTTCGGGGACCTCAACGCGCAGGCGCAATGGGTTCATACGCACCACGGTGGCGACCGGAGCGCCGGCCCCGAGATATTCGCCGATGCTTGCCCGCTTCTCCTGGATCGCCCCATCGAATGGTGCATGGATGGCGGTGTCGGCCAGTTGCTGGCGGGCCAGCGCCAGCTCAGTGCGACGCTGCGCCACTAATGCCTGACGAATCTGCACTTCTTCGACGGCATCCTCATACCGGCTGACGGCAACCTTATAGGCCGACTCGGCGCTGTCCAACAGGGAACGCGCCACAATTCCCTGATCGAACAGCGTGGCCTGACGGTCACGATTGGTCTTGGCTTCCTCCAAGAGGGCCCGGGCCTGACGCACTGTGCTCGTCTGCTCGGGCTCAATGCGGTC
Organism: bacterium; assembly: GCA_046727435.1. Classification (GTDB taxonomy): domain Bacteria; phylum Tectomicrobia; class Entotheonellia; order J063; family CAVPRW01; genus CAVPRW01. The sequence goes on from JBKPCR010000203.1 coordinate 2,782, forward strand.
GGTGTTCCCCGTTAGGGGAACCCCTAGACGCGCGCGTGCCTGCGCTAACGCGGCATCGGCTTGCTGGACGCGCAACTGATAATCCTGTGGGTCGATCTGGGCGATCAACTGCCCTTGTTGCACCACACTCCCTAAATCCACGCCGATACTGCGCAGGCGTCCGGGTACTTTGACGCTGACGGTCGCCTGATCGAAGGCGGCTAGAGAGCCAAGAGCGACTGTCGAACGTTCCATGGGCTTCTCAGCCACCGGCGTTACCCGTACTTGCCTGGCGGGCGAAGCTTCCTGTCCAGCCCGATTGGGCTGGGTGGCAGCCGTGGAGTCGCCTCTACACCCTGCGCATGCCAGAACGACCGTCATGGCCAGGATGGCAACTGGGATTCGACGACAAGCCCCTTGTAGCCATGGCGAGAGCCGTGGCCTGCCACCGGCGAATCGCACCGTCGCTAGCGGGTAGCTCGCTACGACCGGTCTACTACAGCTGAACCTCCACATACCTATCCTGGGCATGTGTTGAGACTCCCTCATCACTGGCGATCAACTGTGTGTCGGACGGGGTACGCTCGGGAAGAGATACCGTCAGGCAATTATCGCATAAAGTGACCTAAGATGGTACTTTGCCACGCACAATCATGATGTTGTGGGCGTCAGGGGGCTTCCCGCGAGGCATGGCGAGCGTTGCGCCTGCTAGTGGCGCAGGCATGGTACAACGACAGGGAACGAGTAGTGGTGCTCCGGTAGGACTGACGAGACTTGGAAGATCTCTTAGGCCTCGTAACGGGCCAATTTGCGATACAGGGTCGAGAGGTTGATGCCCAGGATCTGGGAGGCTTTGACCTTATCACCATTCACTTTCTGAAGAACTTTCTTGATGTGTTGCTCCTCCAAAGCGTCGAGCGTCATCTCATACTCGTCCAAATCACGGATGGCAATCTTCACCTGAGTCAGCTTGTCAGGCAAATCAGTCCTTTCGATGAGATCTTCTTCACAGAGGGCGACCGCGCGTTCGATCATGTTTTCCAGCTCGCGGACGTTGCCGGGCCAGTCATAATTGACCAACGCCTGCATGGTCTCGCGCAAGATCTTGACGGAAGGTTTCCCGAGACGCTGCGCGTACTTTTGGAGAAAATGATTCACCAGCAAGGGGACATCTTCCTTCCGATCCCGCAGCGGCGGCAAGGGAATGGTGATGACGTTGATCCGATAAAACAGGTCCTCGCGGAAGGTGCCTTTCTTCACCTCGTCCTCGAGAAGTCTGTTGGTCGCGGCAATGAGCCGGACATCGAATCGCAGCGGCTCACGTCCGCCCACGGGAATGACTTCACGCTCCTGAATGGCCCGCAAGAGTTTGACCTGCAAACTATGCGAGACCTCGCTGATCTCGTCGAGAAACAAAGTGCCTTTGTCGGCTTTCCTAAAGAATCCCTCCTGGTTAGCGATGGCGCCAGTAAACGCTCCTTTGATATGCCCAAAGAGCTCGCTTTCCAGGAGGCTTTCCGTCAGCGCCCCGCAGTTCACGGCGACAAAGGGTCTATCGGACCGTTCGGAATTATAATGGATAGCCCGGGCGACCAGTTCCTTGCCTGTGCCCGTCTCCCCGACGATGAGCACATTGCTGGAAATCCCCGAGACCTTTTCGATGAGACGATAGACCTTTTCCATCGCCTCACTGTTGCCCACGATGTTTTCAAACCGGTAGCGTTCACGCAGCTCACGTTTGAGGTGACGGTTTTCGCGCGACAAATGCCGTTGGTTGAGTGCCCGCCGCAGCATGACGCGGATTTCGTCGTTGATGAAGGGTTTGGTCAGGTAGTCATAGGCCCCCTTGCGCATGGCCTCAACGGCAGTCTCCACGGAGGCATAGGCGGTCATGACGATGACCACGATCTCTTGGTCAAAGGTACGAACTTCGGTCAGCAATTGCAACCCATTCATGCCCGTCAGCCGGAGATCGGTCAACACCAAATCGATTGTCTGCTCCTGTAGCAGTTTCAATGCCTCCTCGCCGCTCGATGCCTGAAAAATGTGGTAATGCTCACCAGCCAGGATCTTCGTCATGAGCTCGCGCATCAAGTCATCGTCTTCAACGATTAGTATGCGTTCGCCGCCTACCATAGACCGGTCTCCCCGCTATCACCCGGCTCGTCACCACACGATTGTTGTATGTTGTATATTCATAAGCTTCAAGCCGTCAGGCTGCCTCGGTCTGACACCGCTTGCCGACGTGTTTGCAACATGGACCTGCCCCTTGGCGGCGGTGGGCATGAGGCGCTCAGGAACAGTCATCTGCGGATGTTACTACATCAAAATATATCAATTAATGTCAAACTGCAATTATCTTTTCCTATGTGCCTTGTCATGACTGGTGAGCTGCGATGAGATGGGCCTTCGTACGCGAGCCAGAGCTCAGGCAGACATCGCAGATTTTGGCAGATCGGCTCATCGCTGCACCAGCAAGAATGCGTCCAACAACGGAGAAGGACGATGCAATGGGAAAGGGTCATCAACACGATTGGCGCCGATAACACCTCCGGCGCGGCAGAGCTGGCCAGGAAGGCAGCTATCGCGGTCCTGGAGTGGGCGGACCAAACGGCATCGATGCCGCCCCACGCCTGGAAGACGGAATTGTTAGCCTTTGCTCCGGGACTGTACATGGTGCAGCCAGCCATGGCCCCGCTGTTCAATCTTGTCAATGCTATCTTGCTGGCAGTGGAATCGACTGCTGTTCAGGAAGAGCCGCAACCGTGCGTGCGACGCGCGGTGCAGGCCTTTCTCGAGCAACTAACCCATATGAACGAACGCATGACGATGGCGACATTAGGGCTGCTCCCACCTAGCGCGCGTATCCTGACGTTTTCCTATAGTTCTAGCGTCCTGGCAGTATTGCTTGAGGCTCATGTGTGCCAGCGCCTGTCAGCGGTATTCTGTACTGAGAGTCGTCCCATGCTGGAGGGCCAGCGCCTCACGCGAGAGTTAGCGAGGGTTGGTATTGCGGTGGAACTTGGCGTCGATGCGGCCATAGCGACGTTCACAGGGCGAGCGAACATGGCCCTGGTGGGAGCGGACAGCATTACGGCGCACGGAGTCATCAACAAACTGGGGACGACCAGTCTGGCGCTAGCGTGTCGTCACGCGGGCACTCCCTGCTACGTGGTTGCCGATCGTCACAAATGGTTTCCGGCTGGAGCGGCCGTGCCTACATTCAGTCAACTCAAGCCGGAGGTAGAAGTCTGGTCCAATCCTCCTACCGGGGTGACGGTCTGGAATGCCTATTTTGAGTGCACGCCAATGACGCTGTTCAGCGGCATCATCGGGGAAGACGGCTTGCGACGGCCGGAGGATCTGCTGCGGGAATTGCTTGCGATGCCGATTGCACAGGTCCTACGCTGCAGTGCATCAGGCGCGGATTAGCTCGGTTTCCGGGGACGCCGTGCGGGCATGGGCGAGGCAGCAGTCGGTGGAAGATTGGGCCATCGTAAGCCCGCTAACAGGTAGTGTACCGCCAGGCTCTGAAACGCTCCCCAGCGTGCGGCAAACCTTCGTACTTCCTCGATAGTAGGAGCTTGCCCGTTGAAATAAAATTTCCCCACAGCTTTGCGCACCCCGAGATCGCCGGCCGCGATCACATCGACACGCCCTAGCCCCCGTGCCAGCAGCCAGTCCGCGGTCCAGCGGCCTAATCCTTTCAGCTGTGTGATGCGCTCGATGATTTCATCATTAGACAGCTGGGGAAACTCCTCAAATTTCAGCTCCCCAGTGACCACAAGGCGCGCGAGGTTGACGATATACTCAGCCTTGCGCCAACTAAATTGCATATCGCGCAATTCCTGCAACGAGGCCTCGGCCAAACTCTGAGGCGTGGGAAAACCATAGAACATTCTACCCTCAACGGTCACTGGTGGACCGAATCGCCTGATCAGGCGGCTGCGGGTGGTCGTGGCGAAGGTGAGATTGACTTGCTGGGCACTGATTGAAGTCACCAGGGCCTCGAACAATGTCGGCGCTCGCGGCGGGCGCATGCCATAGTAGCGGGCGATGAGCTGTGTCAGGGTGGGATCGGCACCCGCCCAGCGATAAAACGGTTCGAGATCGATATCCAAGCCGAGAGCGCGCTGGACCTCGGCCTCCACCGCACCTCGATGTCGGGCCGGCGCCCGTCCCCCGAGAATCTGCACCTGAATCAGGGCTTCTGCCGCCGACCCTCCACCGCGCACGGCATATACCCATAGTCTGCCATCGATCTCGATGACGCGCTGATAGACGCCATCGACATAGGGGTGCGCTGCATCGTCGCCGAAAAGTCGATAGCGTTGCAGCGTCAGGTCAAGATCGAATGGTCCCTTAGGACGGATCGAAAACTCCATCGCATACCTCCGGCAGAGTGCGTGCTGTTCTCCCCAAACTTCTGCGACAGTAGTAACCAGCTCCCATCCTGAGCGCACCCCCATGTGCGCTCTCAAGGCGAGATTATGACACGGTACGCGAGCTGGATTGTACAGAATCTGCTCCATCTGATCACGAATTTTTCCCGCTCCGTCTGAGAGAGAACCCCGTCTGGGCGCATCACCTGGCGCCTGTACTCTGTTTTCCCCTACTTGCTCCGCCGAATGTATTGTGGTACCGTCAGGCCGTGCTCTCCGGAGTTTGGGGATGTTCTCAGGTGGAGCCGCTTCGACGGAGAGGTTGAACGCCGTTAACGCCGTTGACGATTTCTCAGGGGAAGTAAGTCCGTGATGCCGATCGTGAAGGGGATTGGGTTCGATCTCTTTGGCACGCTTGTGGTTCAGGAGCGATTCAGCTTCGAACAATGTATCGATGCTCTCTATACTAGCTTGCGATCGCGCGGTTTTCCGCTCAAAAAGGATACCTTTGTCCCAACCTATCGCCAGGTCAACCGACGATTTATGGAGCAGACAAAGGCGGATGGGCGCGAGACCCATAATCGACTGTGGGTTGCCGGAGCGTTACAAGCCCTCGGGCATGCGATTGACTCCAGCGATGCCCGTGTTGATGAGGCGGTTGAAGCCTATTTCGAGCCCTTTGTCAGAAGCTGTCAGCTCATCCCTGGGACATACGACATGCTTGCCAGCCTCGCAGGTCGATATCGATTGGGGCTGGTTTCGAACTTCACCCATCCTCCAGCGGTCGAACAAATCCTGGCCCGTGTGGGGCTTGAGCGATTTTTTGACGAGATCATCATTTCAGGGCGGCTGGGGGTCAGCAAACCTCATCCAGCCATCTTCAGTGAGTTAACGAGACTCTTTGAGCTCGCGCCGGATGAGATCGTGTTTGTCGGTGATGAGCTTCAGGCAGACATCGTCGGCGCCCAGAAGGCCGGTATGCGTACCGTATGGATGACGTATCGCCAACAGCTTGAGCGGCCGTCACCGTTCAGGCAGTTTTTGGGGATGTCCGAGGAGGCAGAGGGCATACGCCCGCACCATGTGGTGGCTAATTGGACCGAGTTTCTCGCGACCCTCGCATGAGAGCTCGTTGAGTATTGGCAAAAGATCTCGTCGGAAGCAGCGGGGGAGGGGAAAAAAGGAGTCAGGGAGATGCAAGAGGCGGCACCCGGATTCGAACCGGGGAGTCGAGGTTTTGCAGACCTCTGCCTTACCACTTGGCTATGCCGCCCATCAGGGGGTCGCCTGTTGCCGGGAGACATGCATTATCATAACGAGGCCAGGATATGAGTGCAAGGGATTTTTGCCCGGTTACTATCTGGAACTGCAGATGTAAGGTGGCGTAGGTTGGCATATGGCCGAGATTTTGATTACGAACACACGACCTGACCTGCTCCCGCAACTGGTGGAGCTGCAAATCGTCTGCTATCCCACGCTGGCGGACAGCAGTCGCTTTAAAGCGGTGCATTTCGAGAGTCATTTGCGGATTTTCCCGGTAGGACAATGGGTGGCCCTCGACGGCGAGCGCGTCGTGGGAATGTCGGCGGGATTCCTCTACACGTTCGACTTTGACCATCCGCACCACAGCTTCGATGAGATCATCGATTATGGCTTCTTCACACACCATGACCCGCAAGGGCAGCATTTCTATGGGGCAGACATCAGCGTGCATCCAGATTACCGGGGCCGTGGCATCAGCCGTCGTCTCTATGATGCCCGCAAAGCGTTGGTTCGGCAGCGCCGACTGCGCGGCATCGTGACCGGCGGCATGATTCCGGGTTTTGCGCAATATAAATCGGTGATGGATGCAGAGGCTTATGTTGCTCGCGTCGTCGCCGGCGACATTTTCGATCCCACCCTCTCTGTCCAGTTACGGCAGGGCTTTCGCGTACGGGGTCTGTTGCCCGACTACCTCCCTGACAGCGCCACCGACGGCTGGTCGGTGCTGATGGAGTGGGTGCCTGATTTGACCCCATCGTGAAGATTTTGTATCATGCATCGTCTGTTAAAGTCTGGGTGGGTTGCCTTCTCACTGGTCTCGCTGACGAGAGTGCTTCACGGCATTCGGGATTCAGAAATCCCTTTTGCGGGGCAGCTGGTGGCGATTCGTGTCAACGATATTGAACGATCATAGCCCTGTGACACCTCATGTTCCCCCACCGGGACGCTCGATATGGCGATGGCTCTTGTATTGTGGGGGCGTCTGCCTCGAACTTCTGGGCATGGCATTTATGGGAGCGGTCATTGTGATGTTTTTTGGACAGGTGGAGGCAGGCGATCTGCTCTCATTGACCGCTCGGGGAATGATCTTATTTTACAGTGGGTGGTTTTGTGTGCGACAGGCGAGTCGAGGAGCAGGCAAAGCCTCACAAGGACGGGGGTGAGAAGAATGCGTGTGGAACGCGAGCGGGAATTGCGGAGACGTCGGAAGCGTCACGAAAAGGCGCGCAAGGAGCGCCGTAAAGCGGCCTTGATGCAGGCTGGGAAGTGGCCGTTGACCCCCATCAAGACGTAGGGGTTGTTAGCCGACATGCATCAGCTCGAATTTTTGCTGCCACCGATTCATGAGCGCCTGACGGAGACCTTCATGTTCAGGGCGGGACAGGTAAGGATCCTCAGCCACCAGTGCAAAGGCCTCGCGACGTGCCTCAGCCAGGACGCGCTGGTCGCGGATGAGATGGGCTACCCGCAACTCAGGCAGTCCGGATTGGCGCGTGCCCAGGAATTCCCCAGGGCCACGGATCTCCAGATCGCGTTCGGCGATCATAAATCCGTCGTCGAGTTCTGTCAGAGTCTGTAACCGCTGCTTGGCCTCTTCAGACATGGGGAAATCGGCCATCAACTGACAATACGCTTGGTGATGGCTGCGCCCCACGCGCCCCCGGAGCTGGTGTAACTGGGCCAACCCAAAACGTTCGGCGTGTTCCACGAGCATGAGAGTGGCGTTAGGGACATCCACTCCGACCTCGATGACAGTGGTGGAGACCAACACCTCGAGGTTTCCTGTGGAAAAGGCGCGCATAATGTGCTCTTTCTGGTCGCTTTTCAGGCGCCCGTGCAGCAATCCCACTCGAAATTCGGGCAATACCTCGCGTTGGAGCTGCTCTGCCATGGCGGTAGCGGCACGCAGGTCGGTTTTCTCCGATTCCTCGATCAGCGGATACACCACATACACCTGTCTCCCCTGGCGCAAAATCTGTCTCATGAGCTCATAGCTCTGGCCCCGACGACTCTCGTAGCACAGCTGGGTGATGACTGGTAGGCGCCCGGGCGGCAGTTCGTCGATGATCGACACCTCCAGGTCGCCATACACGGTCATGGCAAGCGTGCGTGGAATCGGCGTCGCCGTCATCACCAACACATCTGGAGAATACCCTTTGCGCTTCAGCGTCGCCCGCTGGAGCACGCCGAAGCGATGTTGCTCATCGATCACCGCCAAGCCAAGCGCCTTGAATTCCAACCCTTCCTGAATCAGGGCATGGGTCCCGACAATGAGGTCGACATCGCCGACAGCGATGGTCTCTAAAAGTTCGCGCCGTCTGCTGCCCTTGATGGCGCTCGTCAACAGCATCACTCGCACCCCAAGCGGTTCCACTAGACGATGCATGGTCAGATAGTGTTGCTCGGCGAGAATCTCCGTTGGTACCATGATCGCCGCCTGGAAGCCGCTTTCGATGGCCAGCAGCATCGCCAGCAGCGCCACGATGGTTTTACCGCTGCCGACATCACCCTGGAGTAGGCGGTTCATGGGGTGCGGCCGTCGCATATTCGCCATAATTTCAGCTAACACGTGCTCCTGTGCCGTCGTGAGTTTGAACGGTAGTTGGGTGCGCAATTGGTCCGCCAGCGCCCCGGTCCCGCGATACGCGATCCGGCGTTCTTCGATGCTGGTGTCGCGCTGCCGCAGCGCCAGCCCAAGCTCGAGGAGAAAAAATTCCTCAAAGACCAGGCGGCGATGGGCTTCTGAGGACCAATGATTCAACGCTTCAAGATCGGCGTCAGCGGAGGGAAAGTGGACCTCTCGGAGGGCCTGTGAAGCCTCCAGCAGATGTAAGCGCTGTCGCAAGGCCGGCGGTAAACAGTCCTCAACCTGGTGGGCATACTCATCCACAATGCGTTTGATAACGGTGCGTAACGTTTTCTGGTGCAGGCCTTCGGTGGCCGGATACACTGGCACCATACGACCGGTATGGAGAGGCTCATGCTCGTCGGCCTCAATGAGCTCCAGATCGGGGTGGTGCACCTCCTTGCGCTGCCCCGAGTAAGCATTGATGCGGACCTCGCCGGTCACAATCACATGCTGGCCTGTTCGATAGCGCTGGCGCATGTAGGCTTCGTGAAACTGAAACCACAGGCAACGCATCGTCCCCGTAGCATCGCCGACGATCATTTCATAGAGCCGTCTGCCTCGCCCGGTACGGCTGCTGCCGGAGACCAGGATGGTGCCTTCAAACGTCTCCTGCGTCCCGACCTGCAGGCTGCGGATCGGCTTCAGATTTGTGCGGTCATCATATCGACGCGGCAGCAGAGCCAGGGCATCGCCTATGGTCTCGATCCCCAATCGCCGGAGCATCTGGGCGCGAGCTGGGCCCACGCCCTTGAGGAATTGGATCGACTGGGTCAGGACATTGACAGGCGCCGGGGAAGTGGTCGAAGAGGCTGAAGGAGAGGGAAGGGGAGGGTGTTGTGGGGTCTCGGGGAGCTGCCTATCGACGAGCACCAAGAGATGATCGAGGCGGCCGAGGGCGGTGGTGATCACCAGACGCTTCGTGCTGGGATCAGCCCGGTCGAAACCGGTGAAGAGCCGACGGCAGGCATCGAGGTTGGCGGCGAGTTCTGGCGCTGGGTGCAAAGCCGTGGCCGCCTCCAACCATTCGAGCAGGCGCGCTTCGATGTCCTGGAGTACCGCGATCTTGCGCACATTCTGGCGCGCCGCAAATTCGAGAGGACGCCGTATCTGCTGCAAGCGCTCGACAAACTGGTCGCGATCAAAGGCCATTCGAGTTCCCATGGTCGATTTTCACGACTCCCCCTGGCCGGCAGGTGAGGAAAAAACGTTGAGCACACGGAGAGGCTTTGCTATAGTATCGCCGCTGCCGACGGAATACTCATCTCTTCATGGGGAGGTAGGAGGTATGGCTCGGAAATGTGACATCTGCTCCAAAGCCCCGGTCTTCGGGCACAATATCAGCCACGCACACAACGTCACCAACCGTCGCTGGACGCCGAACATTCAACGCGTCAAGGTGCGCTACGAGGGGAAAGTGCGCCGCATCCGCATCTGCACGCGGTGCCTACGGTCAGGCAAGGTGGAAAAGGTGATCTAAGGGCAAGAGCATAGTCGAAGCGGACCCATCACAACGCTATCCGACTCGTGGTCGTCGCTGCTCAAGGATGGCGTTTCCGCGGCCAATCTTTCACGCGTACGACAGAGATGACCCCTTTCACCTGACGAATCGTTTTCATCACTCCTTGGAGATGATTCAGATCGTTAATATCGATAACAAAATTGAGGAATGCCCGCTGCTCATCGCTCGTGGTCACGGTAGCCTCGCGGATATTGACCTCGGACAGAGCGATGGCGGCGCTGATCTTCGCCAACATGCCGGTGCGGTCGACCGTCACCACCGAAATCCCGACTGGATGCGGGATCACCTCTTCGACATCCCACTCGACCTCGATCATGCGTTCCGGGGTAAATTCGACTAGGCGTGAGCAATCTGACGTATGGATGGACACACCCCGTCCAATCGTGATGAAGCCCACGATGTCGTCCCCTGGCACAGGGTTGCAACAGTGGGCGTAGCGGGTCATGATATCTTCGACGCCCCGCACCTTTACCCCTCCTACCTCATGAGGGGGTGGCTGTTTCGGGTCCACCTTCGCGTGCTTCTGGCGGGCTTCTAAGACTTCCTTCGGCAGGAGTTTCGTCAGCACCTGAATAACCGAGATTTTGCCAAAGCCAATTTCGGCCATCAGGTCGATCGGCGTGTTGAGACTGAAACGCTTCGCAACCTCGCTCATCTCCCCCGATTTCAGCAAACTACCAGCGTTCAGTCCGTATTTCTGAATTTCGCGCTCTAGCAATTCCTTGCCGAGGGTAATACTGCGCTCTTTCTCCGCGGCTTTGATCCAGGCTCTGATCTTGGCACGGGCGCGCGACGTTTTGACGATTTTCAACCAGTCTTTGCTAGGGAAGTGGTTGGGATTGGTCAGAATCTCAATCACGTCCCCATTGCGTAACTGATACTTCAGCGGCACCATACGGTTGTTGACCTTGGCCCCGACACACTTATGCCCAATAGCGGTATGAATCGAATAGGCAAAATCGATCGGGGTGGCACCTCGAGGGAAGGATTTCACGTCGCCGCGCGGTGTAAAGACATAGACCTCTTCAGGGAAGAGATCGATCTTCAACGTCTCCATGAAATCGTGGGCATCGCCCGCCGTGTCCTGCTGCCAATCTAATAGTTGCCGCATCCAGGCGAACTTCTCTGTGACCTTCTCGTCACTCTTACCCCCTTCCTTGTAACGCCAATGGGCGGCAATTCCTTGCTCAGCGGTCTTATGCATGTCTTCGGTACGAATTTGGAATTCAACCCGCTCCCCCTGTGGTCCCATCAGCGTCGTGTGCAAAGATTGGTACAAATTGGGCTTGGGGAGGGCGATAAAATCCTTGAAGCGGCCTGGAACCGGGGTCCACAGGGCATGCAAGGTGCCGAGGGCGGCATAGCAATTGCGCACGCTGTCAGTGATGATGCGTAAGCCGGTGACATCATAGACGTCATCAAAGCTGATCTTTTGCTGCAGCATCTTCTGATATATGCTGAAGAAGTGTTTGGGGCGCCCGAGCACTCTGGCTGGAATCCCAGAGCCATCTAACTCGTCGGAGACACGCTCCCGGATCTTCGCGACATAGGCTTCGCGCTCCTGTCGCCGTGACGCAATCTGCTCCTTCAAATCGTGGTAGGCTTCGGGGTTCAGGTACTTGAAGGAGATGTCTTCAAGCTCGGACTTGACCCAATGGATGCCCAGACGGTTCGCCAACGGCGCATAGATATCCATCGTCTCCTGGGCGATGCGCTGCTGTTTATGCTCTGGTAGGTACTCGAGCGTCCGCATATTGTGCAGGCGGTCGCCGAGCTTGACAAGGATGACACGGATGTCTTTGGCCATGGCCAGCAGCATCTTGCGAAAGGTCTCCGCTTGCCGCTCTTCTTGACGCGAGAACTCGACCCGGCCCAACTTCGTCACGCCATCGACAATCAGCGCCACCTCTTCACCAAACTCCTGCTCTAGCTGTGCCACCGTCACGTCACAATCTTCGACCGTGTCATGCAGCAAACCACTGCCAATGGTTACCGAGTCCATGCGCAGATCAGCCAGGATCATCGACACGCCAAGAGGATGGCTAAGATAGGGGGAGCCGCTGGCGCGTCGATGCCCATCATGACTCTTTGCCGCAAAGTTATAGGCGCGCTCGATAAGTCCCAGCTCAGCATTGGGGTTGTATGACTGGACTTTCGTTATGAGGTCTTGGACATCGGCCACCGTATTATCCGACATGATGTGATTCCTTCCGTGCTCTCTCATCCGGGGCCGTCGGGGTAACGTCTATCTCCTCACCCCCCTGCGCCATCAGTTTAAAATTCCGGATCGCGCTCCGAAAATTGTTGCCAAGCTGCGACAATCGGCCCCAGCCGAACATGAACAGGACTATGGCTAAGACCACTAGAAGTTCTGCAACACCGATTCCGAACATCGTTTCTCCCACAGGTGCCCAGAGTGGGCGACCTGATGTCGGTGTGTCAGAGTCGTCGGCCCCTATGTGAGTTACCATTTATCACAGCTACCACGGCCTTGTCGCCCCGGTGGACGTCGTCAAAGGCCCGTGTAAAAACTCGAGTAAGGGCAAGGCCACCCTGTGCCAATTTGCAGTCTATCAAAGCCTACCCCTAAGTGTCAACCAGCGCGAAGCGCGATCAAGAAGGGTATCAGCTAGGCGGATACCCACGTTGACTCCTGACCAGCCCTGTGTTACGGTAACTGGCACACTGTTTGTCGTCAATCTACACAAGGTCTTCTGGATATGACCACGCGCCCCCTACTCATGGTCTATTTCGCCGCAGGGCTAGCGTTCATCGGCTTCGCCCAGGTGTATTTACTCAGAAAATTTTACCATCTGATGTGGCGATCGCCATTACGTCCCCGCCTGCGCCAGATCCTTTTCGGCGCCATATGTGCCTTCGTCGCACTGATGTATATGCCCTACTTACTCCGCATCCTCTACAAGTGGCCAACGCAAGAGGTTTCCGCGGTCGTTCTGTACAGCTTGCTCTATCCCTTCAGCCTCTGGGGAATGATTTCCGTGTCGACCTTTCTCATCGTGGTGGTCAGGGATCTCGGGGTCACCGTGTTCACCCTTTGTAGGCGTGGGACTTCTGCACATGAACCGTCGGACAAACCCCTTGCCGAGCCGCTGTGCACCACCCGCAGGGAGTTTCTGCGTTGGAGTTTCGGGGCCGCCGCGTCGTCGCCGGTGGGAATATTTACTTACGGAGCAGCCATCGGCAAGGAACGTTATGAGATCGTCGAGCGCACCATCAGGCTTCCCAAGCTCTCTCCCATGTTAGCCGGCTTACGGATTGTCCAACTCACAGATATCCACGTGGGAAATTTCATGAAGCAGGCGAAGCTGGAATGGTATGTTCGGGCAGCGAATGAGCTGAACCCGGATCTCGTCGCTCTCACCGGTGACTTCATTGGTTCGTCAGCGCATTTCATTCCAGCCTGTGCCGCCGCCTTGGAGAAACTCGAGGCCCGAGATGGCGTGTTTGCCTGTTTGGGCAACCATGATTATTGGGTCGGCGCCCAGCGTGTCACAGAAGCCTTACAAGCGGCCGGAGTGGAGGTGTTGCGCAACGAGGCCCGCAAGCTGTTATTGAAGGGGGCAACCTTGAATGTCGCGGGGGTTGATGACCCCTGGCGCGGCCACGCTGACTTCGACCGGGCGCTGTCGATGAGCGATCCCAATGCCCCCACGATCATGCTGTGTCATCAACCTGACCTCTTCCCCGCGGTGGTACAACGGGATATCGATCTCACCCTGGCCGGGCATTATCACGGTGGACAGGTCAAATGGCGATTCCTCGGCATGGCAGTGTCGCCAGCACACCTCGTCTCCGAGTTCGTCGAGGGGCTCTACGTCCAGGGCCAATCGCAATTATATGTCAGCCGTGGCATCGGAATTACCGGGCCGCCGGTGCGACTCAATGCTCCGCCAGAAATTACCCTCCTGCACCTAGCGTGACCTTTCACGCTCGCACGGCGACTGTCTGCCTAGTGCCATGATCGAAGGCTCCATCTGGGCGTCGGGGCTCATTCCATGAATATGTAACTATAGAGGCGCTCGTTTGCGAAGAGGACAGCTACGCCACGCTGTTGCACGGTCTTACGTTGCTCGTTATATAGACCCAGGAACAAGACCCAATGCTTTTCAAGGCTGTAGTCATAGATCCAGGCCTCGCGATCCTGAATTACCCCATTGCGTGTAGGGACACCCAGCAGCCGTAGGACGTCCTCCTTGGCTGACAGGCCTGGTTGCAATTGGGCCAACAGCAGCGGATCGATTTCCGTCCCGCGTTGCTTGCGGTCGACCAGGCAGCCCTGGAGGAGCAAAGGCAACACGCATACCAGCACCCAGCATCGATTCATGTGCACGCGCTTGGTCCCCATGATACGCTAGCGCCCAAACAGCCGCCAAATGAGGCTGACTTTTGGAATCTCTTCCGGCACGACGGCGGCGGTTCTGGTCAGGATCTGCTCCTGGTGCTTGATGCGCACCTCGCCAATGACCTGCCCGCGATGGGCAGGGGCTGACAGGTCTTTGGGAACCTGCACATCGGTCACCAATTGTTTCTCGATACCCTTCTTGACGACCACTGCAACGTCCTCCTGAGCCACCGCCCGCACCTTGCGGAGGGTGCTTCCCGACACCGCGATTTCTGGGCCAACCGGTGCATCCTTCCGCACCAACACCACCTTTCTGTAACTATTGAAGCCCATCGCCAGAAGGCGTTTGGCCTCATCGAATCGCACGGTACTGTTCGGTGCTCCCATCACCACGGCGATCATGCGCAATCCATCACGTTGCGCCGTAGCCGTGACATTGAAACCCGCCTGCGCGTGGAAACCGGTTTTGAGCCCATCGACGCCGGGAAACTGGTAGACGAGTTTGTTGGTATTGGTCAGAATGAATTTGCCTCCCCGTAGGCTATCCTCCTTGATTGCACTCCAGACGAGGAGCTCGGGATACTTGGTCAGTTCGCGGGCAAGAACCGCCATATCGTGTGCACTGGTCAGGTCACCTGGATTTCCATTGGTTGGCGGTAAGCCATGGACCGTCTCAAAGTGTGTATCATCCATGCTCAGCGTCTTGGCCCGCTCGTTCATCAGCTCCAAGAACCCCTCGACCGTTGCCGAGATGTGCTCGGCTATCGCCACACAGGCGTCATTCGCTGAAGCAATGGCGATGGCCTTCATCATCTCTTCGAGCGTAAAAGCCTCCCCCTCGCGCAGATAGACTTGAGACCCTCCCATTTTGCTCGCATGCGCCGTAGTAGCGATGGGGTCACTCAGGTGCAACTCGCCAGTATGCAACTTCTCCATGACAATGAGCATGAGCATCATCTTGACCATAGAAGCCGGAGCACGTTGCTTATGAATGTCTTTCTCGAAGAGGATGGCGCCTGTGGCTACCTCCATGAGTAAGGCCGATTCGATCGGCGGTGGCACTGCACCGTTCGCCTGCCGCCGTTTCGCGCGCTCTCCGGCAGTTGCGAAGGAGACCAAGGTCACCACACCGAGAGAGACCACCATTATCCCGAGCAGTCCTCCACGTGCAGGTTGTCGCGGCATTGCCATCCCCCCATTCTCAAGCGTCATGCAAGCGTCATCCCTCTCAACAGGTCTGGCGCGTCCTCTCCCCCGTCAGCGATCCTTGCAGGGGAATCGGCTTTGGGAGAGACTCTCTGTGTCGGACGAGAGTTTGGATAAATCTGGAAAAAAGGAGGCTCCTGCACCACATGAGCGACGGTCTACAGGTCAGCGATTCCTGTACTGGAGACGATCTTGCCGATCAGATTTGAGCCATCTGGGATGGCCACATCATTCAAGACGATCGAGCCCGCAATCGTCACCCCTCGCCCGACGCGAACACGTGGCCAGAGCACGCTCTGCACCAGGCGCACATCGTCAGCAAGCTCGCAACCCTCTCCTAGAATCACTTCCGGCCCAATGCCGACGCAAGCTTGCACATCGACACCAGAAGGGCTAGCTACCGGTGGACGAATCGCACCTCCCAGTCTTCCAGAGAGCTGAGAAGCAATGCTCAGGTCGTCCTCATCAGGTGGTAGGTTCACAGCCGAGCCGACACGCCCACCCACAGCGTCCATATTGGTTTCCCAGTATCGACGAGGTGTGCCAATATCCGACCAATAGCCATGCATCAGATAACCATACAAGCGCGACGGGTTGCGGAGGAGAGCGGGGTAAACATCGGTTGTCAGGGCCGCGACGCTCGCTATCTGGATGGCGTCGAGCACCACTGGATCAAGGATTTGCACGCCGGTGAAAAGTGTTTCGATAAGAGGGCCGGAGACCCAAGGGACCTCCTGGTCAACGAACTGGGCGATTTGCCCATGGGCGTTCACCTTGATCTTACCGTAGTTGTATCGGTAGTGTGCAGGATGCAGCACGATCGTCGCCAGTGCTGCGCGGGATAAATGATACTGAATCACGGCTGACAAGTCAATGTCGAAAAGAATATCGCCGTGCACGATGAGGACAGGGTCGTTTCCGAAGAAATGGCGCATACGCTGCACGCCGCCAGCCGATCCAAGCAGCTCGGCTTCCTCAGAATACGTGACCTCGACTCCGAGATGTTCCCCACGGCCGAGCCAGCTGCGGATTTGCTCACTGCGGTAGTGCAGGTTGATGGCAATCTCGCGGATGCCTGCCTGCCGCACGTGCTTGATGAGATACCAGAGAAGCGGGCGATTGAGGATAGGTACCAATGGCTTGGGCAGATGTGTTGTGAGTGGACGCAGCCGACTGCCGAGCCCGGCTGCCAAGATCATGGCGCGCACGGGTGGGGTCTAAGCTGGGGAGGTCGCCGGGGAGGCCCCCAGCATGGCACGAAGCTCTTCTCCCTCGACCACCTCTTTATCCAGCAAGCGCCGGGCGAGACGCTCGAGATCGTCGCGCCGCTTGGTCAGGAGATCCCGCACACGCGCATAGGTCTCGTGTATGATGCGCGCCACTTCCTGATCGATCTCGCGGGCCGTCTCCTCGCTGTATTCCTTCGAGGCCGTAAAGCCACCGTCGAGAAACACTGAGCCACGCTTGGCTTCGAAGGCCAAGGGCCCAAACTTGGGGCTCATCCCGTACTCGATCACCATGCGCCGGGCGATGTCCGTCGCCCGTGTCAGATCATTATGGGCGCCGGTGGAAATCTCATCGAAGACGAGCTCTTCCGCCACCCGGCCGCCAAAGAGGACGGCGAGTTTGTCAAGCAACTCCGAGCGCGTCATCAGATAGCGGTCCTCAGTGGGGAGCTGCAACGTGTAACCCAGCGCTGCGATGCCGCGCGGCACGATCGAGATGCGATGCACCGGATCGGCACTCGGCAGGCTGGCGGCCACCAGTGCATGACCCGACTCGTGATAGGCCACGATCTCTTTCTCTTTATCGCTGAGGATACGATTTTTCTTCTCCAACCCCGCCACGACGCGGTCGATGGCCTCTTCGAAGTCCTCCATTTCCACCGCGTCTTTATCCTTCCGCGCTGCCAATAAAGCCGCTTCGTTCACCACGTTCGCGAGGTCGGCCCCGACAAATCCCGGCGTGCGCTGGGCGATGGTGCGCAGATCCACCCTGGGACTCAGGCGCACGTGCTGGGCGTGCAGCTGCAAAATGGCTTCTCGTCCGTGCAGGTCAGGCCGATCGACGAGGACCTGGCGATCGAATCGACCTGGTCGCAGGAGGGCTGAATCGAGGATCTCCGGACGATTCGTCGCCGCCAGGATGATCACTCCTCGGCGCGAGTCAAAGCCATCCATCTCAACCAACAGCTGGTTGAGCGTCTGCTCCCGTTCGTCATGCCCGACCAGTGGGTTGGCCCCACGTGCCTTGCCGAGCGCGTCCAGTTCGTCGATGAAGACAATGCACGGGGCGATAGATTGGGCCTGCGCAAAGAGATCGCGCACGCGCGAGGCCCCGACGCCGACAAACATCTCGACGAATTCCGACCCATTGATCGAGAAGAATGGCACCTTGGCCTCCCCAGCCACAGCCCGCGCCAGCAACGTCTTCCCGGTACCAGGGGGGCCGACGAGCAACACCCCCTTGGGGATTTTCCCACCCAGGCGTTGGAACTTCTTGGGATTGCGCAGAAACTCCACGATTTCTACCAGCTCATCCTTCGCCTCCTGCACCCCGGCCACATCGTTGAAGGTAACCTTGACCTCGTTCTCGCCATAGATCTTCGCCTTGCTCCGACCGATGGTCATCACCGTGCCACCCGGACTCATGCGCCGGAAAATCAAGCTCCAGATCCCGAAGAAAATGAGGATAGGCACCACCCACGACAGCAGCGTGGTGAGCCAGGTGCTTTCATAGCGGCCGGAATACTTAACCCCCTGCTGCTCTAATTCGTTCACCAAGTCAGGGTCTTGGACGCGAATGGCGAGAAAGAGCCGAGTCCCGCCAAGTGCCCCCTCCTGCCCCTCTTTGACCAGTCCCCGGATGTCATCTTGGCTGAGGGTGACGCTTTCGACTTTGCCGCTGCGGAGGAGATCTTTGAATTCACTATAGGGGATGCGGTGAATGGTCTCGGCCAGGAAGAGATTCTGGATGAGAATCATCAGCAGCAATGCGACAATAAAATACCCCAGCGAAAAGCGGGCGCGCATGGGCAGCTTTTTGCGGGGTCGACGCTGCCGGCTCTGCAAGCCCAAGGTCTCCTTGAGCTCGTCGAGCCAGGATCGCTTCTCCTCATCGCGCATTTCCGGATCGCCCCGTCCTGCCTCGGCGAATGTCTGATTAGATCTCAGCGTCCTCACCATCCCCAAAATCCTCCGGCTTCACATCTCTCAACCAATCCTGCAGTTCGTCAGGGCTCCCCTCCTGTTGCGTCGCCTGAATGGTCAGCCCCATGGCCTCAGCGTTCTCCAACACTTCGTCCATC
>JBKPCR010000204.1:0-10945 GCA_046727435.1 bacterium
GGGGGTGTGAGCCACAAGGGGGTATGGTACAGATGCCGCTGTATGAAACGATCTTTATCATCCATCCGGAGCTGAATGAAGAGGATGTCGAGGAACACATCAAGCGGGTTGAAAATCTGATCACCCGGTTCGGTGGTGAGATCCTGAAGACCGAGCGTTGGGGGAAAAAACGCCTGGCCTACGAGGTCGACAAGCATCGGTACGGGTTTTATGTGCTCCTGCGGTTGCAGGGGAATTCCGCCATCCTACCGGAGCTAGAGCGCCACTATCGCCTCACCGAGGGGATCATCAAGTCGCTGGTCATCCGTCTGCATGCGGAACCAAAGGAAGAGCCAGTGCTGGTGGCCCATGAGCTGTCGGGTGAAGAGGAAGAGCGCTTGCCGCAGGATGACGAGGAGGATGAGGAGGGCCGCTGATGGCCAGTTTGAATAATGTCGTACTCTTGGGTAATTTGACCCGGGATCCTGAGGTACGCTACACTCCGTCAGGAACTCCGGTTGCAACCCTGGGACTAGCGGTGAACAATCGAATGAAACAGGGAGATGAGTGGAAAGACGATCCTTGCTTCATTGATGTCGTGGTGTTTGGAAAGCAGGCTGAAAGCTGCGGGGAGTATCTGAGTAAGGGGCAGCCAATACTCGTCGAAGGCCGTCTCCGCTATCGTACCTGGGAGGGGCAGGACGGGCAGAAGCGCAGCAAGCATGAAGTTTCAGCCTTTCGCGTCCAGTTTATGCCCAAAGGCGGCCGCGCACCAGGGAGCGGGGGATTCTCAGGCGATATGAGCGAAGGAGAGCCGATGGACGACGATGATGTACCCTTTTAGAAACATCCATCAGCCATCGGCGTGATCGACTATGCAACATGCGCCAGCAGGCGCAGGAGGCAACGACAGGGTGGCGACGAAAAGGCGGTTCCCACGTAAGAAGATTTGCCGTTTCTGTTCGGATAAGATTCCGGACATCGACTATAAAGATATCAAACGTTTGCGGAACTTGATTACCGAGCGCGGGAAAATCATTCCACGCCGCATCTCCGGTAATTGTGCTCGACACCAACGCCAGCTTGGTACAGCCATCAAACGCGCCCGCAACATCGCGCTGATGCCCTTCACGGCCGAGCGCTGAGAATCCACGAACACGGGTGGCAGCAGCCCCTGCCGGATTGCCCGACTTGAACAATCGACCCAGTCCCAAGGCATTGGCACCCTGATGACATACGGCGCAGAGGAAGGGATCGATGGGCGGCTCATTCTCTGGGACACGGGTGGGTGTTCAGGTGCTGATGTTGGCGGCGTTAACGGTGACGCTGTTTGCCGCAGCCAGGTACGTGCCAGTCCTGGGCGTCCTGGTCAGCCTGCTGGCTCCCACCCCGATTCTGCTGGCGACACTTCGATATGGTTTCCGCACAGGGTTACTCGCGCTGGGTCTGTCAACCCTGTCCCTCGCCATGCTCTTTGGTAACCTTCAGAGCACCATATTCTTGGCTGAATACGGCGTCATGGCGTTGGTGATGGCTGAGGCCATCACGCGGCAGTGGTCTGTTGAAAGAACCATTCTGGCATCTACTGCCTTGCCGGCGGTGGCAAGTGGCGCTCTCATCGCCTTGCTGATCTCATCCGTCGACTTCGGCGCCGTGCAACAGCACTTTGAAGAGGACCTCAGTCAAGCGCTACGCCAGTTGTTGAGCGACGGGGGAGGGCTGAGCGATGAGGTCCTGCGTGCCTACGTCCAGGAGGTACTCGGAACCGTTGTGCAGTTGCTTCCAGCACTTTTCATGCTCAGTACGGCGGCGGGAGCGTTGCTTAACTACGGCGTGGTACGCCTTGTGTGGAGTCGTCTGGAGAACCGGCCACCGCTCCCGATGATAACACTCGCGCAGTGGAGAGCTCCGGAAGTCTGCGTCTGGGTGCTGATCGCCAGCGGTATTAGCTCTTTCGTGCCGCTTCCGGGCATGCAGATCGTAGGGCTAAATGTGTTGTTGCTCATCAGCCTCGTCTACCTGGTTCAGGGGCTCGGTGTCATGGTGTTCTATTTGAATCGAGCCTCGGTTCCGTCGATATTACGCAGCCTCGCCTATGTTTTTCTGGTGATCCAACCCCTGTTCCTACTGGGGGTGGCAGCGTTTGGACTCTTCGATCTGTGGTTTGATTTTCGACGCATAGGGAACAAACAGGAGGAAACGCCATGAAGGTGATTCTCACAGCCGATCTGCCTAATCTCGGGGACGTCGGTCAAGTCGTCGATGTGGCTGACGGTTATGGGCGCAATTACCTCATTCCACGCGGCTTCGCGATCCTTGCCACCCCGGGGAACGAGCGTAGCCTAGCCCAGCAACAGAAAGCCCGGTTGGCGCGAGAGGTCAAAAACAAAGCCGCAGCCGAAGCTCTCGCCACGCAGCTGCAAGCCCTGCTGCTCAGCATCGCCAAGAAAACTGGAGAAGGGGAGCGGCTCTATGGCTCTGTCACCTCCATGGATATCGCTGACCTCATCAAAGCACGAGGCATCTCGCTCGATCGGCGTCGCATCATGCTCGAGACTCCTCTCAAGACCTTGGGAACACACAAGGTGCCGATTCGCTTGCATCCTGACGTAGTCGCTGAGGTCGAAGTGGCCGTGACCAAGGAAGCATAACGAGGGGATCGCGCAACGACGGGAGGGAGATGCGTGCAGTCATCGGAGCTGGCGCTTCACAAGTTACCACCCCAGCACATCGAGGCTGAGCAGTGTGTCTTAGGAGCTATCCTGCTCGAAAACGATGCTTTACTCAAAGCCATAGAGCTGCTCAAGCCAGCACATTTCTATCGTGACTCCCACCGTAAGATTTTTGAGGCCATCTTAGACCTGTTCGAGCGTAACGAGCCCATCGATCTCTTGACTGTCAGCGAGTCGCTGCGTAAACGCAGCCAACTGGACGAGATCGGGGGATCGACCTATGTGGCAACCCTCCTGGAGACCGTCCCGACCGCGGCAAATATTCGTTACCACGCGCGCATGGTACGCGAAAAGGCGATTTTGCGCAGCCTCATCAATGTCTCCACTGAGGTGATCGCTGAGTGCTACGAACATACGGAAGATGTCGAAGAACTGCTGGACCGCGCCGAACGCATGATCTTCGAAATCTCGGAACAGCGCGTCAACGCCGCTTTCGCGAATCTGAAGGAGTTGCTGAAGGACAGCATTCGCTACACCGAGCAACTCTACGAACGCCATGAGCTGATCACGGGCCTACCATCGGGATTCCGTGACTTTGACCAAATAACAGCAGGCCTGCAGCCATCAGACCTCATCATCGTCGCGGCTAGGCCGGGAATGGGGAAAACTGCCTTCGCGCTCAATATCGCTCGCAACGTTGGGATGCGCATGCGCGACCCGCGCCAAGCAGTGGCCGTTTTCAGCCTGGAAATGTCCAAAGAGCAGCTGGCACTACGCATGCTCTGTGCTGAGGCACGGATCGACTCTAGCCGCCTTCGCCGGGGATATCTGGACAAACAGGAGTGGGGACGCCTCGTCAACGCTGCAAACGATCTGTCCGACATCCCAATATTCATCGACGACAGTCCTGCACTTTCGGCTCTGGATATTCGGGCTAAAGCACGACGCTTGCAGGCCGAACATGGCCTCAGCCTGATTATCATCGACTATCTACAATTACTGCGCGGCCGGGGGCGTGTGGAGAACCGCCAGCAGGAAATCTCTGAGATCAGTCGGTCACTGAAAGCTCTGGCCAAAGAGCTCAAAGTCCCAGTGGTCGCACTCTCCCAGCTCAGCCGGGCCGTGGAGCAGCGCGGTGATCGTATGCCGCAGCTGGCAGATTTACGTGAATCGGGAGCCATCGAGCAGGACGCAGACTTGATCGTCTTCATTTACCGCGATGAGGTCTATAACAAGGAAACTAAGGATAAAGGCATCGCGAAAATCATCGTCGGAAAACAACGCAACGGTCCAACCGGCGACGTTGACCTGGCATTCCTCAAGGAGTATGCCAGATTCGAGACTCTCGAAAAGCGTCGAGACCCGTTGTAAGTGTCATCAGCTCTCTCACCTGTCTATCTGCCCGGCGGGGGCCATCCATCCCATAGGTGAGGCTGTGATCCCAAGGCCCGTGTCCATCGCTTGCCATCGTAGACCTGCCCTGTGTATACTCACAGCCCCGGGAGGAGAAACGTTGATACACACAGCACCTGGACTAGTGGCAGCGCCGTGGAAGATGCCACAGAACCAGTTGATCTGAGCATGCGCCTATGCCATTCCGCTTTGAAATTCTCGCACGCGACACGCGAACACAGGCCCGCCTCGGCCGCATCGCTACCCCACACGGGGCATTCATGACCCCCGTGTTCATGTCTGTGGGCACACAAGCATCCGTGAAAAGCGTCACTCCAGAGGAGTTGCTAGCCTGTCAGATGGAGATCGTCCTGGCCAACACCTATCATCTCTACCTACGGCCTACCCACACGCTCATTCAGGATCTCGGTGGTCTGCACCGTTTTATGCATTGGGAGCGGCCCATTCTCACCGATAGTGGCGGGTTTCAGGTCTACAGCCTGGCTGGCCTACGCAAGCTCTCCGAGGAAGGCGTCCTCTTTCAGTCGCATTTGAATGGCAGCCGCCACATGCTGACCCCAGAAAAAGTCGTCGAGATCCAAGCCGCACTCGGCTCCGATATCGCTATGGTGCTGGATGAGTGTGTCCCCTATCCCGCGACGTATGACTATGCCCTGATCTCTCAGGAGGTCACCACCCGCTGGGCGCGGCGTGCCAAAGCCATCCATCACGGCACAGAGCAGGCGCTGTTTGGCATCGTACAAGGTGGCATGTACGCCGAGCTGCGGGAAAAAAGTGCCCAAGAGTTGGTCGAGCTCGACTTCGATGGCTATGCGTTGGGCGGGTTCAGCGTGGGGGAGGCGAAACGGCTGATGAATGACCTCATCGAGCAGACGGCAGCCTGTCTCCCCGAGGAAAAGCCGCGTTACCTCATGGGGGTAGGCACGCCGGCAGATATACTCCGCTGCGTGAAGCTTGGCGTCGATATGTTCGACTGTGTGATGCCCACCCGCAATGCCCGCAATGGCTACCTGTTCACGCGCCAGGGCAAGCTCATTATCAAAAATGCACGCTATGCCCGGGATTCCCGCCCCATTGACGCTCATTGTCGCTGCTACACCTGTCTGCACTACTCGCGTGCCTATTTGCGTCATCTCTTCGTGGCCGAGGAGATGTTGGGCCCACGTCTCAACACCATTCATAACTTGCACTACTATATGGATGTCATTCACATGATTCGGGAGGCGATTGTGGAGGGGCGGCTGGATACGCTCCAGGTCGAAGATATCACCGGCGAGCCCAACGTGGAGGCACCGGCATGAGTGTGCCAAAAGTGGTTGGCCTCGAGCAGGAGTATGGTATTGCCGTGCAATCGCGCCCGCATGCCGAACCCCTCACGCAGGTGCAGGCGGCGTTTTTGCTCGTCAACAGCTACGCCCGAGTCCACCGCGGCCTCTGGGACTATGGCTGTGAAACGCCATTCAAGAGTGCTCTGCACCGACGCATCGATCGTCTCCACGTGCGCATCTCAGAGGCCGACAACGCTCTCACCAACAATGCCCTCACGAACGGCGCGCGTTACTATGTAGACCACGCACACCCCGAATACGCCACGCCGGAATGCCGCTTGGCACGCGATCTTATCGCCTGTGACAAAGCCGGGGAACGCATCCTTGAGCGCAGTCGCCAAAGCGCCAATGCCACCTTGAACGGCACTCATGAGATCCGGGCGTATAAGAATAATAGCGACCATAAGGGGAATTCGTATGGGTGCCATGAGAATTATACCGTCGACGCCCCCACCTACCAAAAGCTCTTTCGGGAAACTGGCCTGCGCGAGTTGATCCCTTTTCTCGTGTCGCGTCAGATCATCTGTGGTGCCGGTAAGGTCGGCCAGGAAAATTCCTCAGAGACACGTGCAAGTTATCAGATCTCCCAGCGGGCGGACTTTTGCGAAACTGTGTTCAGCATCAAAACCATGTCCGGACGTCCCTTGCTGAACACGCGTGATGAGCCGCACGCTGATCGTCGGCGCTTTCGGCGGCTGCATATTATCCTCGGCGATGCGAATATGAGTGAGATCTCGACGTACCTGAAGATCGGCACTACGCAACTCGTCCTGCGCATGATCGAGGACCACGCGATCACCAGAGGTGTCCCACTTGCGGCACCAGTCCAGTCCCTGCGCGATATTTCCCTCGACACCACCTGTAAGGCGAAGGTGAAATTACGTGATGGCCGCAAAGTCGATGCGATCGAGCTCCAAAGCGAATACCTGGAGATGGCCCACGCCTACGGCGCGACGCATTCCCTCAATGCCGAGGAACGAGATGTCCTGCATCGGTGGGAACGCACTTTGCGCCTGCTGCGTGAAGACCCCATGCACTTGCGTTGCGAGCTCGATTGGGTGATCAAGAAGTGGCTCCTCGAACAACAAATCTCCCGTCGTGGCCTAGATTGGACCGCCCCACGCCTACGCCAACTCGACATCCAATACCATGGCACCGAACCCGGCAAGAGTTTATTCTATGTACTCCAGGACTCGGGCCAGGTGGAGCGCCTCATCGACGATGCCGCAATCGCCCATTTTATCACCTATCCGACCGATGATACGCGTGCCTACACTCGTGCCACTTGCCTGGAAAAGTACGGTGACGCGGTATGGGCCGTCAATTGGGAGCGGGTGACGTTTCGTCTCCCGGACGGGCTCGGAACCCCAGGGCAGGAGGGTAAAGTTCTCCTCCTGAATCCTCTCCGAGGCACCAAAGCTGACAATCAAACCCTCTTTGCAGAGGCTGATACGCCGGCAAGATTCCTCGACGGCATGCGGGCAACCAGCCGAGGGCGCCGATGACCAGTCTAAGTCTTCTCCCGAGCGATCAGGACGCATAGCCATGTCGATGCAGATCGACAAGACAACCCCGCGCACGACGAACCGCTTGTCCGAGAGCGTGGAGGCGGATCTTGCCACTTGGATGCAGCAACTATCAGTGCGCGATCCGGCTCAGGGCCTGGCCACGCTGCGGACGATTGCCCAAATGCTACCCGACCAGGTCCAAAGAGCTCGATGGCTCCCCATCATCGCCAAGCAGGCCAGCGCCTGCTTCGATCCCGAGCGCGCCCTGAACAATTGGGAACGCTTCTTCCGGGCTCTTCCTAGCATCGATGATTTCCTTGAACTGCTCGCCACTTCCACTCGGTTTCCCGCGACCCTTTCAACGCTCTTCGGTGGCAGCCAGTACCTCACCGATATGGTCTTGCAAGCTCCCTCCATGCTGGACTGGCTCGAAGTCGAGGGACGGCTTTACGCGGCCCGCACCAAGGAGGAGATGGCACGCGATTTCATGGATTGGCTAGAGCAGGGGATATCACTCGAGGACCGGTTTCGGATGCTCCGGCGTTTTCGGAAGCGCGAGATGGTGCGCATTGGCCTGCGCGACCTGACCCGTCAGGCGGATCTGATCGAGACCACCGAGGACCTCTCCAATCTCGCTGATGTATGTCTAGCCGGCGCCTATGAGGTGGGCTTTCAGGAACTTGTAGGGCGCTACGGCAGGCCGACGGGTGTTGACGACAGTGGACACCTACAGCCAAGCGAATTTGCCATTCTGGGCCTAGGCAAGCTCGGAGGGCAGGAGCTGAATTTCAGCTCGGATATCGATTTGATGTTTCTCTACACCTGTGATGGCGAGACCTCCAACAGCGAGGGCTGTGAGGGGCGCACCACCCAGCGCATCACGAATCACGAGTTTTACACCCGTCTGGCACGCCTCATCCTGAAGGCGATCCACGATATCACGGCCGATGGCAATGTGTACCGCGTCGACTTACGGCTGCGTCCCGATGGCCGTGGTGGCCCCCTCGTCAATTCTCTGGCGCATCTCGAGGTCTACTACGAATCCTGGGGCAAAACCTGGGAGCGCCAGATGCTTCTGAAGGCACGGACGGTGGCCGGCAGCGAGAAGCTCGGTCGTGATTTCCTGCGCATCATGCGGCCATTCATCTTCCGCAAATATTTAGACGCGGCAGCATTGCAAGAGATCAAACAGATCAAAGAGCAGATCGACCGGAGCCTCGAACAACAGCGCGGCCGCAGCATCAACATCAAGCTTGGCCGCGGCGGGATTCGTGAGATCGAGTTTGTGGCTCAATGTTTTCAGCTCGTGTTCGGCGGGCAGGATAGCTGGTTGCAGGAGCGCCATTCGCTTCGCGCCTTGCATCGGATCTCCGAGCGCGGTTATCTGACGTATGAGGAATACTCCAATCTCGCCAAGGCCTATATTTTTTTCCGCGAGCTCGAGCATCGGATCCAGATGGCCCATGGTCGCCAAACCCATGAACTACCTACTGATGTCGATGACCTGGCGACGCTCGCGCGTAAGATGGGACTGCGAGGGCACGATGCCGAGGGACTCGCGACGGTACTGATGCAGCGATATCGGGAGCACACGACCAAAGTGCGCAAAGTCTATGACAAACTCTTTTACGGCGACTTTTTCGATGCTGGCGAAGATGCGTCCCCAGAATGGTACATCCTGGCAGCTGGAGTCAAGGCCGGTCAGGCACTCCTCAGGCAGTTCCAGTTTGTCGACTCAGAGAAAACTTATCGCAATCTGATGCTGCTCCACGACGGACCGCCCTCGGTACATCCCACCGCGAAGAGCCAAGAACTCTTCCGCCAGCTTGGTGGCACACTGCTGCGGGTGGCAAGCGAGCAACCCGATCCAGATCTGGCCATCAACAACCTCGAGCAATTCGTCGCCAGTACCCCCGCTCGTGAATCGCTGTTTCGGTTGTGGCTCGATAATGAGGCGTTGTTACGTGTCGTCCTCTCCCTGTTCGGGAACAGTGTCTTTCTCTCTAAACGCTTGATCCAGCAACCCGACCTGCTTGACACCCTACTCGATCCGGCGTCGTTAACCAGGCCGAAGACTCCAGCGGAGTTACATCATGGCTTGGAGTCGATCCTGTCCCGCGCCTCGCGGTATGATGAACGACTCGACGCGGTGCGGCGTTTCAAGCGTGCTGAGGAGTTTCGCATCGGCTTGCGAGAGATCGCCGGTGAAGCAGATATCTTGGCCACCATGCGCGATTTAGCGAAGTTAGCGGATGTCTATCTAGAGGCGATGCTGCGTATCGTCTGGAAGGAGTGGGCCAAGCCATTTGGGCTTGCCGAGAGCCCAGAGGACCAGGGATTCTTGATTATCGGGCTCGGCAAACTGGGAGGAATGGAGCTCGATTTCGCCTCAGACCTGGACCTGCTGTTTGTCAATGAGGATCCATCCGACGCGGCCATGGTGCCCGAGCAATTCGCTTACAACAAAATCGCCGAGAAGCTCATGCAGGCTATTGGTGGCATGAGTCGTTACGGTACAGTGTTTCGGGTCGATCTGGGTTTACGGCCGGAGGGCAACAAAGGTCTTTTGGTGGTAAGTGTCGGCAGTCTCCGCGAGTATTACCTACGTCGCGGCCAATTGTGGGAACGCCAGGCACTGCTCCGTGCCAGGCCTGTCGCCGGAGACCTGACATTGGCCCAACGGGTGATGCAGGTCATTGAAGCGTTCGTTTACGAGACGCCGATTGAGCCCGACAGCGTCGACAAGATCGCCGCGATGCGCCAGCGCATCGAGCACGAACGGGCACAACAGGGAGGAGAGCGGTGGGATATCAAGTTGGGCTACGGGGGGCTGGTCGATATCGAGTTTTTGGTCCAACTGCATCAACTCCTCTGGGGTGCTCGCAGCCCGACGCTGCGGTCAACATCGACGTGGAATGTCCTTGAGGCCCTGGAACACCAGGGTATCTTACCCCCTTCAGACGCTCAGAGTTTACGGGAGGCATACTGTTTCTTGCGGCGAGTGGAGAGCGCGCTGCGCATCGTCGACGATCGGTCCATTAATACCATTCCCGACAATCCGGCAGACCAAAAACGTTTAGCCAGGCGTCTGGGGTATCAGGACGTCGGCAAGGTTCGGGCCGAGCAAGCCATGCTGTCTGATCTCGAGGCATGCACGGCGCAGGTCCGAACGCTGTATGAACAGCGCATGCAGGAGCTCCGCAATCAACCCTCAGGCGGAACCTTTCCTCTGACCTCCATCTCCCCCGCCGCGGACGAGGGAAAATCGGTATGATGCAGCGACAGGATCTGTTTCAGCCATGGTAGCAACACGGCTACCAATCGGGAGGATCTATGGCTGATTGGGCCTTGATTCTTGGGGCTTCGAGCGGATTTGGTGAGGCTACCAGCTTGGCCTTGGCACAGGGTGGATGGAATATCTTTGGGGTTCATCTCGATCGCCGGGCGACACTACCAAACGTGCAGCGGATCATGCATGCGATTGAAGCATTAGGGCGTCGCGCCGAGTTTTTCAACGTCAACGCAGCCGACGCGGAGAAACGCAGTGAAGTCCTGGATCGTGCCGCTCAAGTGTTGCAGGAGGAGGGCAACGGCCAGATTCGTCTACTCATGCATTCACTGGCCTTTGGGACGCTTAAGCCATTTCTGGCCGAGGCACCAGAGGATAGCATGACCAAAGCCCA
The DNA here is from genome assembly GCA_046727435.1 of bacterium. GTDB lineage: Bacteria > Tectomicrobia > Entotheonellia > J063 > CAVPRW01 > CAVPRW01. The sequence goes on from JBKPCR010000204.1 coordinate 10,584, forward strand.
GATGGACATGACGCTCGACATCATGGCACACAGCCTGGTGTACTGGGTGCAAAGCTTGGTGTGGCGTAAGCTCATGGGGCATGGTGGGCGCATTTATGCCATGACGAGTGCCGGTAGCACACGCATCTTCCCAACGTATGGCGCCGTCTCAGCGGCTAAGGCCGCGCTCGAATCACACATCCGGCAATTAGCCTATGAATTGGCACCGCTGGGGATCACCGTCAATGCCATCCGGGCGGGCGTGACCGACACACCGGCCTTACGCAAGATTCCAGGGCATGAGAAGATGGCGGAAGCCGCTGCCATGCGCAATCCAATGGGACGCCTGACGACGCCGGCCGATGTGGCCGCAGCCATTGCGG
>JBKPCR010000205.1:0-7311 GCA_046727435.1 bacterium
TCGCCTGCAGGCGAACCTGGCTGAGAAGAATCCCATCATCGAGACCGTCTACGGCCATGCAGGTTTTAACCTCGATGTGCTGCTGGCGTGGTGCCTTGAATGGCGTGACAAGCTGGGTGGCTATCTGGCGGATACCGAGCGTGTGCTGCGCGACGCTCTACTGCAGGGGGATAACCTCCTCTTTGAAGGAGCCCAGGGCGCCATGCTGGACATCGACCATGGCACCTATCCCTTTGTGACCTCGTCGAATACCACGGTCGGTGCCATCTGCACGGGCCTTGGTGTACCGCCGTCGCGCATCGATCACGTCCTCGGGGTGGCGAAAGCCTACACCACTCGCGTTGGCATGGGCCCCTTTCCCACCGAGCTTGACGACCAGGTGGGTGACCGTATGCGCACCGTTGGCGCCGAGTACGGAGCGACGACGGGTCGCGCCCGCCGCTGCGGCTGGTTTGACGCGGTGATGGTACGGCAAGCGGCCTGGCTCAATGGCTTTGCCAGCCTCAGCCTCACGAAGCTCGATGTGCTAGACGGCTATGACCACATTAAAGTCTGCATCGCCTATGAATATAAGGGCAAGTTCTTCGAGCATTTGCCGGATGAGCTGGAAGTGTTATCGAATTGTCGGCCGCAGTATATCGAGATGGGCGGATGGCGGGAAAGCACCGTCGGGGTGACCACCTACGAACAGCTCCCCGAGCGCGCCCGCGCCTACATCGAGGAGCTGACGCAACGCTTGGAGCTGCCGGTCTCCATCATCTCCACCGGCTCGGGGCGCGAGCACACCATCCTCTTACGCGATCCCTTTGAGGCCCGCTCGTAGCTGAGCATTTTTCCCTCTCCCTCTGGGAGAGGGTCAGCGTGAGGAATCTGTTTCGTTGAAGACACGAACGCCGAAGTCGCCTTACCCCACTATACGAAAGCCATGAAACTCGCCGGTGTGCGGCTCTATCGTCACCTGTACCGCGGTCACATACGCCCCTGGAGGGCCGTCATGGCACCAGGTGATGAACGCGTGTACGGCGCCCTCCTCCCCTTCCACCACGGTCTCAACATCGCCATCGTAGCAGTTTCGTACCCAGCCTGATAATCGCTGTGCACGGGCCACATTGCGGGCAGAGGCGCGAAAATACACCCCTTGCACTCGCCCGGAGATGACAAGCCGTGCCCGCATCATCGATGCCTGATTACTCCTGGTCCGGTCCATCGCCTGTCTCTCGCCCCGAAGCCACACGCTTCGCCACGAAGATGCTCACCTCGAAGAGCAGAAACAGGGGCACCGCCAGCAGCACCTGGCTGAAGACGTCGGGCGGGGTCAGGATGGCGGCGATGACAAAGGCGGCGAGCACGGCATACTTACGATTCTTGACGAGGAATTCCGGCGTCACTACCCCGACCTTGGCTAGGAAATACATTAACACCGGAAACTCGAACACCAAGCCGGCGGCCAAGATGAGGCGCATGCAGAAGGAGAGATAGTTCGATAGGGTGATGTTAGGCTGCCATATCTCGCCACCTTGCGCCATCAGAAAGTGCAGAGCGATTGGCAGAATCACTACGTAGGCAAAGATAGCGCCGAGGAGAAACAGAAACGTGGAGATGAGCAGAAAGGGGAATGAATACCGGCGCTCATGCTCATATAGCCCAGGCGCGACAAACTTCCACACCTGGAAAAGGAGCAACGGGACGCTGAGGAACAGGCCGGCGTAGAATGCCACTTTCAGGTTAACGAAGAAGGCCTCAGTCGGAGCGATGAAGACCAAACGCGTGGGCATCGGTCGTTGCAGGAGAAGCAGGAGTTGCTGCGAAAAGCCGTAGGAGACCGCAAAGCCAAGGCCTACCCCGACTAGACTGATGATAAGTCGATGGCGCAGTTCGTCCAGGTGATCGGTAAACGGCAGCTTATCATCGGATCCGATCGCCTTTCTCCAGATCTTCGCTATCAAGCCCCATACCCTCCTCGGCTCGTTCGATCCCCGGTGCCCGGCCTTTCACACGCGACGAGATGGTTGGGATGCGAGAACTTGTGTCAGTACTCGCGTCAGCCATCATCGTACTCTGGAAATCATCAGCGGTCCTTTTAAACTCTGCGAAACCGCGGCCGAGGGACTTCGCCAACTCAGGAAGCTTCCGCGGTCCGACGACGATCAGAGCGATAACCAGAATAATCAACAGCTCTTGCATGCCGATGCCAAACATGGCGCACACCCTAGGCTGGAACATCAGTGGACGGTATTGAATAACCGACGATACACGCCGGATGCTCCTCTACACCGCTGGACTGTGAGGGATTGCCCCTTCAATAGACGAGAAGCTAACATAGGTCTGTTGGGCTGTCAACGGCGATGCGGTACACCACGTGCGGGGATCACCCACCACTGGCAAGCTTCATGGTGATCTCCAGCCGCCTGCCCTGCTCGGGCAATGATATGAAACGACGCTACGACCCTATGCTCTCATTATGATGATTTCAGGACTATCAGTTTGATCGAGAAGGTAAGCCAGAGGGAGGCACATTGAAAGACAAGCACGTGGGAACTAGGTACCCAGCAGGGGCATAAGCGGCCCCGGGCAGCTGGCTACGGCCCATGGTGGGGGCGTGCGACGCAGCACGAGGCCGCTACTCGGCTGACCTAAGCTCGGCGCAAACGACAGCGCAAGGCATCACGGCAGTGATGCCGTTATGTCCCGGCCTGGCGCTCATCCACAACCAGTTTAGCGTGCTCGCCCGCCTGAGGGCCCTTGCCTGTGAGAGTCGCCTTCACTACCCCATAAAGATAGACCATGGTGCTCGATGGCGCATCCCAGTATTCGGCCTTCTCAACATCTACTTTCAGTAGGGCGAGGTTGGGGTCATTGAGACCCTGGGGAAACCACGTAGAGAACCAAGGGCTCCAGAGCTCCTCCATCTTCTGCCGATCGCGCACAAGGCCGGCTGTGCCAGAGACGGAGACGAAGTCCTGATGCTCGGGGTCGGCGAAGCTCACGTTAACCTGGCGGTGCTGCTGCGATTCTGCCACTTTGGGCGCATCCGCCGAGGTAAAGAACCATAACTCTCCCTGGAACGCCGTCTGTGGGGCCGCCATTGGGCGACTGCGCAGCGAGCCATCCTCTTCAACGGTCGTGAGCATGGCGATGCGAATATGCTTGATCAGCTCGTCCAGTTTCCGAAGCTGTTGTTGGCGGTATGTTGACTGGTCCATCGTTGTCCTCCCGGTCGACGACCTACGCCGCGGCCATGGCGCAATAGCAACAGTGGTGCTCAGCCATCTGGCTATTGCGCCGACCGCGACAGACTCTGTGCGAGCTCGTATCGACGACTTACTATCTGAGACCTACGTCCTTCGCACTAGAGGCAGTGACCTCTGCCACGCACAACCTCAGGATCAGCAGTCTCAGATCAGGGGGTTTCTGGAGATGTGTGGCAGTTAGCGTCGCCAGCTCGACCCAGGCGTCCGGGCTGCGAAGAGTTGCTGTTGTGTGGTCGCATCTAGCGTTCCCGTTTGGGGCAAGCCATGCGATGCCTGAAACTCGCGGATCGCCTGTTGGGTCTTGGGACCCATTAGGCCATCGATCCTGCCCGGCTCATAGCCGGCATTTCGCAAGGCGATCTGGGCGTCTCGCACCACATTGTCCTGTGGCCTTACTTCGGAAGGCATTGCCTCGGAAGAGGGTTGGTTCGGGTGTGCGTCCTTTGGCATCAAACGCCCCTTCGATTGCTCCTCTTCATGCGTCGGAGGCATCGTTCCTGATTGCTGTGCCCCAGCCATCAGGGGGAAGGCCGCTAGCGCTGCGATCATACAAATCATTAGGGTTCGTCGCATTATTCGCTCCTCCTGTTCTGCTGCTCACCTCCGCTCAGTCTGTATCTTCACTGAAATATGGACCGACCAGAGGATCGCTTGTCTCCAGATATGCACCAAAACCTACCCCGCCATGCCCACGTCGCCTCTTGGGAGCCGCCCGGGTTCCCTATCGGCTACGCATCTAGTGCTCTTAGAGGGATCGCGTTGGTGCATGTGTATGTTACGTTCACACACCCCTGATACGCATGCAACTTGTTTGCCATCGAGGTCCAGGTATATAGGGCAGGCCGTGAGAGGGCCATCGTCGAGGTATCGGGCATAGTGACTTCCAAGACGAGAACCAGTTTATTAACCGGCAGGTGGATATCCCTCCGCACCTCCTTCCTTCTTGAGATCCCGCCCTTGGTGACGGCAGGATGGGAACTCGGTGCAATCCCACTGTGCCAGCCTTACCTCTCAGGTTGACAGGCGATATGTTATGGGCCTCTCAGATTGACACAAGTAGTCCACGCTTTCGGACAAGTAGTCCACCTTGTAAGCGCCGTCCAGCGCCGTAGCGGCTAGTCGTCGCTGGCGCAGGTGCGGCGCCACACTGTTCGGCCGACCCTAGGCAATAAGCGGATCGCCGTTAGCGGTCGCTGTTGGGTGTTGGCTTGATGGTGTTGACCGGCGAGGCCGTAGCCGTTAAAGGTCACAACGCCCGAAGAATGTAAATGCCGGGCACAGGTGCAACACCTGGGGGGTCACGATCTGCGACGGGAGTGGGCCAGTATTCGTCACCGGCTCGAGATAGGCTCGCTCGATCAAGTTGAGCTTCGTGTCGATCGGCACTCCCAGCAGGCCTGTCGGCACTACTGAGCAGTAGGGCTCGCTCTGGCAGCGTCGGGCGAACTTGTACGCGTAGAGATAGCGACGTTGGGGATGCGTGGGGAGGTAGCGATCTGCGCTGTTCAGCAGTTCGTCGCCGGTGACCGCAGCGATGCCCATCAGCCGTGGCGTATTGTAGACCGCCAGATTCGTGAAGGTAGCCTTGCCCGTAGTCTCGTGCTGGACGCCCACGACGACGAGAAAGTCCCTAGGATCATCGTTGAGCCGCGTGGGCAGACTTAGACTATAGACCGCATCCGAGTTGTCGCCAAAGCAGGGCGTGCGGCGCTTCAGGCACATTAGGCCAGACAGGAGGGGTGTGCGCATGCGTCGACGTTTGATCTCTAACCCTCGATTCTGCGCCTGAACCGCGTCGATCAGGAGATTTAGGGCAGGCTTGAGCCATGCTTCCGAGGTCTGGGTGCCACGCGGACGCTCAGGCGGGAGGGGAAAAGGTTCGATCGGCATAGGCGTCTGGGGCGTCACGCGCAGCACGGTCGCGGGAGGTGTGCGCATATATTTCTCACCCGCGGCGGCATCGGCGAATTGCACCACCCGCATGAGCATGGTGAACTCATCGCTCTCCTTCGTCATGCCCATCCGCGTGAGGTCGCGTGGAATGACATCGGTGTTGACGATCGCCTCTGGGGCTCCACTGCTGGCAAGCCATTGCCGGAGCAGCGCATCGAGGCGGCGATCGGCTGTACTGATCACGACCGTGTCGCGATCAAAGGGATAGCCCGCCGCGCCGTTGGGGGTACCGGTGGTGGAGATGACCTTTAAATTGAGGCTATCCCCCAGGCTGGCGAACAACTCGCGGCGCCCAAGCCAGCCCTTCCGCGAAAACACGTAATTCCGAAAACCGAAGTACCTCGCGGGCGGTGGGGTCTGCCCAACAAATACGAGGGCCTCATCCGCACGCAGCCGCCAGGCCCAGTGAAGAGACCCGTCGGCGGGACACCGAGGCTTTGATGGTGGGTCAACGTGCTCACCAAGAGCTGGGGGCAGGCAATACACACCGTAGGGGGAATTCGGGTTGTTGCCGTAACACTGTGGCAGTGCGGGACAGTCTTCAACCCTAAAGAACCGCACCTGCCCAGCTTGTACCACATAGCCGCCGCGTGTCAGTGCTGCCGCAAGCCCCTCTGCTGTCTCCTGCCAACGAGCGACCGGCACCGCCGGGTTAGGCGCTGGGGCCGTTTCAACTTCCACAGGTCCGCGGGCAGGGGCGTGCACTTGTACCGTACATCCGAGAACCAAGAGGACTAGAAGCGCCTGGGTAATGCCTAACAAACGATATGAGAGCACACTAGACCACCGTGTTGGGTTCCATCTATAGGCCCTTTCGATGATTCCGCGCTGGGTTATCTCCGCCAGAGAGGAACCCCATAACCCCCCTACTGCGTCCGCTTGCGGTTCAGTCCAGAGCCCAGCTCCTCGTGGGTATCGCGGTCGATCAGGCGCGAGACCTACAAGCCGTACCGGGTTTGGAAGGCCCAGCCCGCCGCTTGCGTCTGTGCCGTAAAGATGCCATCGACCGCACCCGAGTCAAACCCGAAGGTCTTCAAATGCGCTTGTGTGACTTGGATATCTCCGCGAAAGCGGCCGTCGCCGGCCTTTTCACGACCAGCGGTCACGATCCAGACTGCGGTATTGGATAGCTTCGGCGACGTGCTCGACACCGATCGACTCCACGCCTGCGAGGTCGGCGATGGTGCGTGCCACTTTGAGGACGCGATCGTACCCTCGGGCGCTCAGGCCCAGCCGGCCCATGGCCGACTCCAGGAGATGACGACCGCCGGCATCCAACCGACAGTATAGGCGCAAATGCCTGGGCAGCATATGCGCATTGCAGAACAGCCCGTCCGCGGCATAGCGCTGCTGTTGCAGGGTGCGGGCCGCATAGCCGCGGGCACGGATGGTGGCCGAGGATTCCTCTGGGGCTGCCGAGGCTAGGTCGCGGTATTGCACGGGGGGCACTTCGACGTGGAGATCGATGCGATCAAGTAGCGGACCCGAAATACGACTCAGATATTTCTTCACATCCAGGGGCGAGCAGCTACAGGTTTTCTCAGGGTGCCCGCGCTGGCCGCAGGGGCAGGGATTCATCGCTCCCACCAGCATCAGCCGCGCCGGAAACGTCACAGACATCGAGGCCCGCGCAATCGTCACGACCCCATCCTCGAGTGGTTGGCGCAAGACCTCAAGGACATGGCGGCGAAACTCGGGCAATTCATCCAGGAAGAGCACGCCATTGTGGGCCAGCGACACTTCACCCGGCATCGGCACGTGGCCCCCGCCGATCAGCCCCGCATCCGAGATGGTGTGGTGGGGCGCGCGAAACGGGCGGGTCGTGACCAACGCCGTACGGGCGCCGGTGAGGCCGGCGACGCTGTGGATACGCGTGGTCTCAATCGCCTCGGCGAGGGTCATCGCCGGCAGGATGGTGGTCAGCCGCCGTGCCAGCATCGACTTGCCCGCCCCAGGGGGACCGAGCAAGAGGAGATTATGGTCACAACGCCTGCATCACGTTCAGCCTTGCGTCCGGGGAACCCAGGAGTGGCGGCGATAACTTCAAGCATGACAGGCAATCAGGATGAACGGCGGTTCAGTCCCTCAAACCTTCCCTCCCCATCAG
>JBKPCR010000206.1:0-9995 GCA_046727435.1 bacterium
TTGACCGCGCTGGCCTGGATCGTCATCGATCCCCTGCTCGCGAAAACCGGGATACACCGGCGCCGGCTCGACCGATTCGTCACCGCCCTGGGCGAGGAGCTACGTGGAGGCCGCCGCGGCGATTATCGGGTCCGTGATCACTACATCGCGCGGGTGTTCGATGTACTGGATCTGTTGCGAGCCGCCACCAAAGCGTTGAGCTAGGCGCTTTTTGGCCCTACAGACGTTCTATGGCAAGCTCCTCTTTTATTGAAGCCTGACAGTGTATACAAACTCATCGCCCAGACCACCTTATGGCGCTTCAGCTGCGCGATATGCTGCGCTTCGTCAGACGCCTGGCCGGACGACCAGAGGGTGTACAGGATGGGTGTTTGGGAGCAACCGAACACAAAACCGGGTTAAGGAAGGCGTTTGATTCTAAGGTCCCGAATCAAATACTTTTCTGATACCTCCCAACCACAGACACCGATCGCTCCCCGCCAGCTCTGAACGAGAACCTGGACCCTGGTCTAGAACCCAAAAATCAGTACCTTAGAAGCGAACCCCCAGCCTCACCCGACTCTTAAGCCGGTTCTCTATTCCATTACTCCCCAACACCCTAATAATGCTGGCTTTGCGCGCTTGCAGCAGGGGGATCTCCAGTCCTGTGGCCGTTCATCCCACTGTTGATTGGTACGGTGTGCGCGATTGGACGGGGTCATGGCGCCCTCACTCAGTGATAGCGCCCCGCCCCCCCTCACGCCAGCCGGTCCTTGATCCACGCCACGAACTCCCCGTAGGTCATCCCATAGATCAAGCCCAGGTCGTCGCAGAGCCAGGAGGGGACGAGCGCCGTATCGCCGGCCAACCCTGCCAGCACGGTCCGCAGCGAAGCCTCCTTCAGGCCGACCTGCAGGCAATGGTCACCCCGCCAGGTCACGGCGGCGTCGAGATAATCGAGCAGGGCCTGCCGCTGCTCTTCGATGGGGTCCCGCGGCTCCCCATAGGCCGCCAGCCCCCTATGGAGGTCGCCTGGGTGGATGCGCTCTTCCACCTCCCCCTCACAGCGCGGGCAGATCGGAATGCCGGGGGAGGTGTCCTCATCACCCTCCTCCTCCCAATCCGGCTCGTCACCCTGCCATCCACAGGCATCCCGCACGCAGCGATACTCGGGCATCGGCATCAGTCGTCCCTCCTTCATCGACAGCGCCCCTCCCACGTCTTCGTGATGGGGTTGAGCCGCCCCGTGCAGGTCCGCCCTGGCGGCGGCGTGACGGTGCTCTCCCACCGGGAGAGGGTCTTGTTATAGGTGCTGACCGCCCGCGTGCCGTCGGCGCAGAGGGTCTGCCAGCGGCCGATGGATTTCTCTTCGTACGTCAGGCAGCGCGGGGGCGGGGCGGCCCAGGCGGGGGTGGCCAGGGCGAGGATGAGCACGATGCATGTACGGGTCATGCGGGTGGCATGCTCCATAAAAGGTCGCAATGGCGGGAGCATTACTTCACCGTCCCTCGGCAGGGGCTGCTGAATACCCCGTTTTTCACGCAGAAATAAATCTTGAAGCACCTCGCAAACAGCAGGTCATCCTGAGGGCGCGGTAAGCCCGCCAGCTTTACCAGTGCCTGTTGATACGCGAGGCTCCGCTCGCACGCTTCGAACGTGTCGAACATTGGGCCATTGTCTTGCGAGTAGGGACCGCCGCCCCGTATTTGGAACAGGATGGCCTCCTCGCTGACGGTTTGGCCCAGGCGGTCATGGCCAGGGCGAGGAGCAGGAGCATGAGCGCTAACCGCTGAAGGCTCATACGGATTTCGCTTTATTCACAACTGGCCGTCAGTCGGACGACCCGGTTTCGGTCCTCAGGGGTCAGGCCTCGTCATCCAGATGCCTTATGCACAACTCCCACGCTCGCAAGTTGTGCATAGCGCGCGCGGATCAGGCGCACGGCCTCCGCTCGCCCGCCATCCGACCGCAAGACATGGACCAGGCCCTGGCGCTCCAGGCGCTTCAGCGACCGGCTCAGGTTGCCTTTATCGACCCCCATGGCCTGCACCAGGGCGCGATGGTGTGTGACCCCCTGGCCGAAGCGGCGCCGGTCCTCCCGGTCGAGCCAGGCGAGGATGCGGCGTTGCAGGCGGGAGAGGCGTTCAGGGGCCATGGCCATCACAGGTCGGTCACGTTGAGCGCCGCCGCGTCGTTGTGCGGGTCATCCGGGGCCACGCGGATAAACATCTCATCAGCCTGCTCGTACACGCGGAGCCGCGCCATCGGGGTCTGAGTAGCAATGGCGCAGAAAACCGGGTTAAGGCGTCCAGTTTGCTGAACAGGTTTTCTATCCTAGTGAAAAATAAGGGGCATATAGATGAGTGCAATCTGGCTCCCCTGTGTGTGACGGTCACCGTGCGGCTGCGTTCGCCCCGAAAGCGCCCTCTAAAGCGTCATGGAGATCAGCACGCAACCTTTCATGCAAGCCGTTGTATGCACTACCATTATGACTAATGATGTGTGAAGTCAACGCTCGCTGTCCACAACACTGGACAGCTTAGCGCTACTTTCTGCGCCATTGCTACTCAGACCCCTAATACTTACTGACCGTTGCATCTTCAGCTTAATTTTTTCGCCATGTGCTACCATCCGCACATGGGCCGACAAAATGGATTTCCCCAAACCTGGCGAGAGGCGCGCCGCAAGCGGGCGTTTGAACTCAAGCAACACGGGTGGAAACAGGGTGCGATTGCCGAAGCGCTCGGTGTCTCCCCAGCGGCGGTCAGCCAGTGGCTGGCGCATATTCGCGAATATGGCCTGGAGGCGTGGCAGGCCAAGCCCAGACCCACAGGGCCGGTCAAGCTCACACCTGACCACATGGATTTGCTTCCCGAGCTGCTATCCCATGGCGCAGAAGCGTATGGGTTTCGCGGCGAATTTTGGACCTGCGCCCGGGTGGCGACGGTGATCTGGGAGACGTTCGGCGTCTTGTACCACAAGGCCCACGTCTCGCGGCTGTTGAAGCGCCTGCACTGGACACCCCAACTGCCCATGGAAGGCGCGGCCCCACGCGATGAAGTGCTGATCAAGCAGTGGCGGGTCCAGGTATGGCCGGAGCTCAAAAAAAGGCACGTGTAGAAGGCCGGGCGATTGTCTTTGTGGACGAGTCGGGATTTTATCTCTTGCCGGGGCTGGTCCGAACGTACGCGCCATGCGGGCAGACACCCATCTTGGCCTAAACCCAACAAGGATGTCACCAGGGGCAATAAGAGATTATGGGGCGCTAAAACTTGAGAAATGAAAGAGTTCTCTAACCATATCTTTCATCTTCCGGGATTCCAAAGCCGCCGGGGAAACTCGTTGGTGGCCTCAGCACCAGGCGGTGGTGCGCAATCTTGAAAGAGAATGCATTATTCTCTTTCATCTGGACGGGTCCAGCCGCGCTTATTGCCTCTGGTGACATCCTTGTTGGGTTTGGGCCTATTTCAAGAAGGCAGCAATTTCGTCCATGACGTCGTGCTGGTGTCCCACCCAGACGTGGCCGCCGCTGGGGTAGCCGATGAAGCGGGCGCGCGGCACGTGCTCGGCCGTATAGCGCGCGCCGTCAAAGGTCCCGAATAAGTCATCGGCCAGGCTGATGACCAGCGTCGGCATGGTGATCCGCTCGAGCTCGTAGCGTGGGAGCGCGGAAGTCACCGCCGCATCGTTGAGCAGCCCCAGCCGGCGCGGGCTGACGGGCAGGATGTGTGCCAGCACTTGGTCCACGCGTACCTGCTCGTCGGCACTCGCGTCCTCCACCACGGCCGGCGGGGTGGCAAGAATCGCCCGGATCACGGTGGCGCGGGCGAACCGGATCGCGGCCCAGAAGAGGAAGTCGAATTTGAGGGCGGTCTCGAACAGGAACGCGGTCTCGGCAGGGGTCTGCATCGGCGGCGCGCCGCCAGGCCGCGGCACATAGGCGGCGGGAACCAGGAGCACCATCGCCCGACACCGGTCGGGGTGGCGCAGCGCCAACTGCATGGCGGAAGGCGCACCGGCGGAAACCCCGACGACCGCCGCGCCCCGGATCTCAAGTGCGTCGAGCAGACAGGCATGCGCGTCGGCTTGTGCGGACGCCGAGGCGTCGGGTGGCAGCGGGGTGCGCAGGTAGCCGAAGCGTGACATGGCGATGATCCGCAACCCTCGGTGGACCAGGGGCTCGCCAAGCTCCAGCCCCTGGTCATAGCCGCCGCCGGCCCCGTGCACGACCAAGACCGGCGGGCCGTCACCGGCCAGCGCATACTCAATCGGGCCACAGGGCGTCTGGACGATATGGCTGCCAGTCGAGACGCGCGCACGTGCGTCATGCATATCGCGTCGATACATGGTGTAGGCCAGCCCGAAGAGTCCAGCCACAAGGAGCCCCACCAGAAGAAAGACGGCACGACGCACATGTAGTCTGGCCATTCGGGTCCCCGTGATTGCATGAAGGCCTCACCATGGCGTCTCAGGCGCATGTGCCCGGAGACGTGGCTGTGGGGCCACGGTTCGGGCCACCTCACCCACGCTCAATGATGCACGAGCCGCGCGCATGATCGCGGAGGCGCGGCCCGGGGTTCGCGCCTCTGCATACAGTGGCGTCATTCCCCGGGGAGGTCAAGGATGCCCTGACGCTGATGGACGTGGCTCACGCCTGCTCCGCCGGCGGCCGGATGGTGAGCACCGGGCAGGGGGCGGTGCGGACCACGCGCTCGGCGACGCTGCCGATCAGCAGATGGCTGAGGCCGGTCCGGCCGTGCGTCGCCATTACGATGAGGTCGACGTGTTCGGCCTCGGCCGTCTCGACGATCTTCAGCGCCGGGGAGCCCGTGACGACGGCGCGGGTCACCGCGACCGTGGCCTGCCGCGCCTCCGGCAGCGCCCGGGCCAGCTCGGCGCCGGCCTGCCGCTCCAGGTCGCCCCGCAGCTCCTCGCCCATCGTCGGCGGGGTAAACTCCCCGAGGTAGGGCGAGGGCTCGAGGACGTGCAGCAGCGAGAGCTTCGCGCCGAACGTCTGCGCCAGCTCGAGCGCGTCGCCGAGGGCCCTCTTCGAGTGATCGGAGAAGTCCGTCGGCGCCAAAATGTGACGGATGTCCATGGCCATCTCCCTCCTGGACGAGATGGGGTCCCAGGAGCATCTGCCGGAAAATGTACGGTAGCGCCCCTGGCGCAAAACATTACTTTGTTGCCAGGTAGATTAGAGAATTCGTAACTCTTGGAAAATCAAGGCCTATAATGAAGCATATTTCAGAGGGTCTTTGGCCACCTTATAACAGGTGCCACTCTACAAGTCCGCATAACTCGTTTTGGTTCAATGATAGCAATGGCCTAAGCCATTGTTTTCACAACAGACGGTACAGTATGCCAGCCGGTCATCTCCTCTAACCGTATATTTTCCGGCAGATACTCCTAGAACCCCTAATTTGACAACGCCGTATTCAAGCATAGTCGAGTCGCGAAGGGTGTCAATGGTTGGTAGATGTGGAAAAGAAAAAAGCCATGCGAGGAAACACCGCCTTGAATGAGGGGTGAGCAGGAATTTTCGGGGATTTGCGGGTACGTCTGAGGGGAGTTTTGCGCCGGAGCGGTTTGTCGTGGTTGAGGCTCCACATGCCGCCATTCTACCACTCCGGACAGTCGTGACAACGCTCTACCATGCTGATTACGGGTGTCCTCTCTCCGCGAGCCAGTGCAGAATCCTGGGCTTTTCCAGGCGGAGTTCCATCAGCCACGCATCGCGCTCCGTCGCTGTCAGGGTGTCTTCCAGTTTGATCTCATACCCCAGGACTTCACTCAAGGGGGCAATCAACGCGTGTACCGATAAGCGCGGGCGATTGGTGACTTCGGAGAGAATTTCCGCGAGCACGTCTTCGTAGGTTGCCATGGTGTGCTCCTCTCCCCTCGAAGGAGTGATCTATGATGGGCGCTTGCGCCGACCACGGTGGGCCCGGCCTTGGCGCTGGCCGGTTTGCAGCCGGCTGGCAGGCTCCTGGGCCTGTTGGAGATCCTCCCCGCTGGAGCGCCAGAAGATCACGCCGCCGGGGACCTTCCGGACGGTGATGGGTACATTGAGTTCGCGGGCAATCCGGAGAATATAGTTTTTCATGCGCTCAGGCCTGATCTCCGGGCCCAGATGGATGCGGACCGCCTCGCTCGAGAGCGCCTGAATTTTCTGGCGCAGCGTGTCGTAGAGCATGGGCTCCATGCGCGGACCTTGACCCATGCGGCGGGCTTCATCGAGGGGCACGTCTTCGAACTGAAAACTGGGTAGCTCATCGGCCATGGGTGTTAGCCCTCCGGATTCTCCTCACGCACTGGCTCGTCCTCGTAGATCTCGAGCTGCGCGTGTCCATTGGTGCTCAGGACCTCTTCGAGTTCGAACACGTCACTCGTCCCGTCATGTTTGAACAAGACCACCTGGACGTCGCTGTTTGCCTCCATACCGGTCAGCGCTGCTCGAAGTTCGCGAACCGTCATCGTCGTGTCCTCACACCGACCCACGAGCGGTCGAAGGAAACAGAACAAAAGAAAAGCCCCAGGCGCAACGGCCCAGGGCACGAGTGAGTTGGACTCCCTTGCTATTAGGGTAGATCGCAACTCGGTGGATATAGTATAGAAACAGCGGATGGTGCATTTCAAGGAGAGGTTCTTGTCGAAGAGGGAACTGGCGAAGGAAAAAATCTCACATTCCATCGGATTTAGTGGTGACAAACCGCGTCACAACAGACTCTGTTGGGTAAGTCGAAAACGCGCGGAAACGCGGTCTTGCATAGAACGGTTAAAGGACCGAGATACCGAACCCATGCCTTTAGTCACGCGCACTCCCATGGCGTGGGAGATTGCCCACCGCGACTTAACCCACAGAGTCAATTATGGCGTGGCTTGTACAAGTGCTTTTGAATTTCCGATCCGCTATAATCGCGCTGCTGAAATCCGGCCGGAACGTTCAAGGCCTCATGGAGCGAATTACCCTCATGCTGGAATGTGCAGATGAATAAGGCGTCACGCAAGGTGGCATCCCCTCGGGTCGTCTGTGTTCATGATTTCCGGCCCTTGGCGCGGCGCAGACTGCCCAAAGCGGTTTTTGATTACCTGGACGGCGGCGCTGATGGCGAGGTTACACTTCGAGAGAACTGCCGGGTCTTTGATGACGTCACGTTCCGGCCGCGTCATGCGGTAGCTGTGTCCGATTGCAATTTACGGACACGCGTCCTGGGCGTCGATGTTTCGTTCCCCGTGTTGCTGGCTCCGGTGGGCTACAGCCGCCTGATGCATCCCGATGGTGAAGCGGGCGCCGCCCGGGCAGCGGGCGCCGCTGGCACGGCATACATTCTCTCGACCATCTCCGGGCACCGGGTGGAAGACGTCACGGCAGCTTCCCCCGGACCGGTTTGCTTCCAGCTCTATTTGATGGGAGGGCGTGACGCCTCCGAAGCGGCGATCGAACGAGCCCGGGTGGCGGGCTGCTCGGCTTTGGTGGTCACCATCGACACCCCTGTGGCTGGATTGCGCGAACGGGATTACCGCAATGGCATGAAAGAACTGATGAGCGGTAGCCTGCTGGAAAAAATGCCCTTCCTTCCCCAAGTGCTCGCACGTCCGGCCTGGGTCGCTAGTTTCTTACGCGACGGTGGCCTGTCCAAGCTGCCGAACGTTATCAACCCGGGGCAGGGGCCGATGGACCTCGTCGACGTCAGCGCTGCTCTGGCCCGCGCAGCGGTCACGTGGAACGATCTGGGATGGATACGCAGCCTGTGGCCTGGCCCGCTTGTCATCAAGGGCGTCCTCACCGGTGACGACGCGCGCCGCGCCGCCGATGAAGGCGCTGCCGCTGTCGTGGTCTCCAATCACGGCGGACGACAGCTCGACGGCGTTCCTGCCTCGTTGCGAGCGCTGCCAGAAGTCGTAGCCGCTGTGAATGGTCAGATCGAGGTCTTGATGGATGGAGGCATCCGTCGCGGCACTGACATTGTCAAGGCCATCTGCCTCGGAGCCCGCGCGGTTCTGTGCGGACGCGCTTATGCCTATGGCCTGGCCGCCGCTGGCGAAGCCGGGGTTGCCCGCGCGCTTGAAATCCTGCGGGCTGATGTGGAGCGCACCCTGAGGCTGCTCGGGTGCACATCCGTTGCGGCGCTGGATCGTTCGTACGTGGATGTGTCGGTGAACTGGCGGCGAGTTGATTCGTAGGCGCAGATAACGTCTTCTCGGATTAGCCCTCCTGTACAAGCCACGCCATAATGGCCCAGTGAGAACGAAGCTGCCACCCACGGCAAAGTAGCGGGAACCACTGCTGTCACCCTCCGTTCTCCGACAGGTCCTATGATACTAGGCTGCCTCTAACGGGAGCCGTTCATTCATGTCCAGTCTGAACGTCCCGTAGGGCGTCATATGGGTATAGATCAGTGGCGTGAGGGCGCGGAGGTCGTCTGGTGTCATTCGTTCCCACCACACGTCGTCGGTCAAGACCTGCTGAATCATCAACGTGTTAATGTACACCATGGCCATCTGGAGCAGGTGCAAGGCCAACATCGCCAGCTCCTGATCTTCCAGGCGATTCGAGGCCATTTCGCCGCCTTTCCCATAGAAGATGAAACCGTTGGCACTATTCCAGTTCTCGATGACCTGGAGACCATCATGGATTTCGCGACGCAATGCGTCCTGATGGAGATATTGAGGTATGGCAACGATTCGCATCGAAGTGGGCCTCTTCTAACTGTAACCTAGCAGTGTCAACTACTTACGGCTGGTGAGTGCCGCACGTTGCGCTCAGCGGGTAAGTTGAGGAGCTGTTGTATCGACCTGCAAATACAGATAGTTAACAGGATCTGGCCCGCTTTCCGGCGAATCGTTGCCATACCTCGGATTGGTGGGATTCCAGAGGAGGGCCACCCGGGAGACAGTGGGGAGCACGTCTTTAAGGAACTCCAGCTGTTTCCCGACGAGTTCGGGGGCCAGCAAGGACAGTCCGGTGATGTTGCTCCTGGGCCGGGCGAGGCTGGCGACGAGACCACTCGCCACCGGATCGCCCACGCCGACCATCACAGTAGGGATTGTCGTGGTCGCGTGCTTGGCGGCAAGGGCTGCTGGGGTCCCCTGTGCCACGATGACCTCCGGCTTGAGCTGGACCAGCTCGACCGCGAGGGCAGGGAGCCGCTCGTAGTGCCCTGCCGCCGCGCGGTACTCCAGGACGAAGTGCTGGCCTTCGACGTAGCCGAGCGCGCGCATGCCCTCCAGGAACGCCTCCACAAATGGGTCTCGTCCTGCGGTCGTACCAAGACCCGAAAGCGCACCGATCCGGTGCACGGGCGGTGGCGGCTGCGCCTCAGCGGCGAGCGGCGCCACGAGGAAGCCGAGGGCGAGGGTGACGATGAGCCCGATAGTGCGGCGCGTCATGGTCGTATCCTCCAACACATTTCGCGGGCGAGTGTAGGCGGGATGGGCCAGGCGTGTCAATCGTCGTGGTATGATGCGCACGCTGGCGGTGAGGCGCGCGGCGAGGAGGACCCCCGCCGCGTGGGAGGTTAGCGGACTCGGCGCATCCATTTCCGGCAGACGGCATGCCGGAGCCGTTTCGGCACATGGCGCACCCACATCGTCACCTGGCACAACTCACAGAACCAGGTGCTGCCGCCGCTAGCCGACATTGGCCTCGACCATCTCGCGCAGGGCCGCCTCGTAGGCCTCGCGCAGCGTGGCGTACTGCGCCGCGGTGACGTGCGCCGCCAGATGGCGCAAGGTCAACGACTCGCTCACCTCGAAGCCCAGGTCGGCGCGCAGCCGGCGCTCGCCCTCGCGGTAGCCGAAGGCGTGCTGCGCCGTGGCCTTCAACGTGCGGGCCTCGGCCTGGGAAATGCGCTCGGCCGGTGGCGCTCCCTCTCCCGGGGGGACAAACCGCGTCATAATTTCCGTTACGCTGGTGGATAATTAACTCGACCGTGTTTACCTACACCGGTTCGACGCGCCTCTAGGGCCGCATAACGGCGGCAGAGAGTCTCCAGCGTGACTGCAGCTGTATC